>JAWOJI010000388.1:0-20106 GCA_046481735.1 Desulfatiglandales bacterium
CCGTTCCTCGGTTGGCCGTGGCTATAGTACTCGCCCATGCGCCAGGCCGGGTCCCCCATAATGGACTGGCGAATGACTTCGTTAAACGCTATCTGCTGCGGGGAATGTTTCAAGGCTGTGGCAATGGGAATAGCCGTCGTCACCCTCTCAGGGTAGGAAGCCACCCACTGCAGGGCTTGCATGCCCCCCATGGAACCGCCCGCCACGCAAAGCAGTTTTTCGATGCCCAGGAAGTCGATCAGACGGCGCTGCGCGTTCACCATATCCGCTATGGTGATGACAGGGAAATCCAGAGCGTAGGGCTTGCCGGTCGCTGGATTGATGGACGACGGGCCGGTGCTCCCCTTGCAGCCGGCTATTACATTGGAGCAGACGACGAAGTACTGTTCCGTGTCAAAGGCCTTTCCTGGGCCGATCATGTTGTCCCACCATCCGGGGGCACTCTCCCCCTTCAAGTAACCGGCAGCATGGGCGTCCCCTGACAGGGCATGGCAGACCAGGATTGCGTTGGAACGCTCCCTGTTCAACTTGCCGTAAGTTTCATAGGCAATCGTGACCGGTCCCAGTCTCTTCCCCGACTCCAGCGGCAATTCGTCCGGCGGAGCTGCGAAAGTAATGGTTTGCGTCTCAACTGTGCCTACCGAATCCGTATTCATCGCTTCAGCGCACCTCATACCAGTTCCAGAGCCTGCTCAATATCCCGGAGGATGTCATGTACATGCTCGATGCCTATGGAAAGGCGTATGAAGTCCGGCGTCACCCCCGTTGCTCTTTGCTCCTCTTCGGAAAGTTGCTGGTGGGTAGTCGTTGCCGGGTGGATGGCCAGGGTTCTCGCATCTCCCACGTTGGCCACGTGGGAAATCAACTTCAGGGAATTGATGAACCTTCTGCCCCCCTCCATGCCGCCATGGATACCAAAACCGAGGATAGCTCCTGCCCCATGGGGCAGATACTTTGAAGCCCGCTCCCGCTCCGGGCTGGATGGAAGTCCGGGATAGTTGACCCAGTTCACCTTGGGGTGCCTCTCCAGGTATTCCGCCACGGCCAGAGCGTTCTCACAGTGGCGGGGCATCCTCAGATGAAGGGTTTCAAGCCCTTGAAGGAACAAAAAGGCGTTGAAGGGGGACAGTGCGGGGCCCAGATCACGGAGCAAGGTGACGCGGGCCTTGACGATGTAAGCGATGTTCCCCATGGGTTTCAGGGCTTCCACGAAGTCCAGACCGTGATAATTTGGATCCGGTTCGGCCACAAGAGGGAACCTGCCGTTGGTCCAGTCGAAGTTCCCCGAATCCACGATCACTCCCCCTATGGATGTGCCATGCCCTCCAATGAATTTGGTCGCTGAATAAACAACGATATCGACCCCATGATCGATCGGGCGCAGGAGATAGGGAGACACGGTATTGTCAAGTACCAGGGGCAGACCGTTGCGGTGAGCGACCCGGGAAATTCCCTCCAGATCCGCCACATCCAGTTTCGGGTTGCCGATGGATTCCGCGTAGAACGCCCTGGTCTTCTCAGTGACGGCCTTCTGGAAAGCCTCCAGGTCATTGGATGCCACGAACTTCACCAGAATTCCCATCCGCGGAAAGGTGTGGCGGAAGAGGTTGTAGGTCCCGCCGTAAAGGTTGTCCGCGGAAACGATCTCATCCCCCGCCTGAGCGATGTTGAGAAGCGCCAGGCTGATAGCCGACTGCCCGCTGGCCACGGCCAGTGCTCCCACGCCTCCATCCAGAAGCGCCATTCTCTTCTCAAAGACATCGGTGGTCGGGTTCATGAGCCTTGTGTAAATGTTTCCAAATTCCTGAAGGGCGAAGAGCTTTGCTGCGTGCTCGGTGCTCCGGAACTGGTACGAAGTCGTCTGGTAGATAGGAACCGCTCTCGACCCGGTCGCGGCGTCCGGCGTTTGACCTCCGTGCACGACCAGGGTCTCCGTCTTCAACTGGCTGTCAATGTCGCTCATTGATGCACTCCATCCGTAATATTTATTCCAACAGAATCCGGGTCTCTGCGCCCCGAGCTTCACTTTCCTGCAACGAGATTCAAATGTTTTGGGTGATGTTGTTTTCCATCTTCTCTGTGCTCATCCTGACCAGATCCTCAAGGGTCACGGAAGCAAGAGTTTCCGATATCTTTTCTCCCAGCATCGTCCAAATGTCGCGGGTCGCGCACGTGGGGGACCGGTGGCAAACCGAGGCTTGGTTTACGCAATCAACCAGGGCGCTTCCCCCTTCCAGCGGTTCCATGATGTCCCTCAATGTGATCCGGGCGGGCGGGCTTGCAAGGCTGTAGCCCCCATGAGCGCCTCGTGTGGAGCGCACAAATCCTCGGCTTCTGAGGGGAATGATGATTTGGCTCATATACTTTTCCGAAATGCCCTCGCGCACGGCGATATCCTTCAAGTAAACCGGGCCATCGCCATACCGGCACGCCAAATCAAGCATCAACCTCACCCCATAACGGGTCCTTGTGGATAGTTTCATGCTAATTCCAATTCTAATTACTAGTATATCAATAGCAATAGTAGTAATTACAACGCGAGCAGGAATGGTGTCAAGAGGAAAAATGATGTTGCGACTTCTTGCGAAGCCGTCATTCTTCTTTGACGGATGTCTGGAATTTGAGCCCGTATTTTTCTATTTTTGAGTGGAGAGTGGGCCGGGAGAGCCCGAGAAGCTTGGCGGATTGAGAGCGATTGCCCCCTGTCAGGCTCAAGGCTTCGCTGATCACGATGCGGGCGAAACGGTCCACGCATTTGTCAAAAAGACCCTCCGCCGGTTCGGAAAGAATTCTTTCGCGGATCCACTGCCTCATGGCCTCGTCGGAGTTATTCCCGCCGATTCCTGAGCCCGGCGCCTGTGCGCTGATTGCTTGGGAAATGACGTCCGCATTGATGGGCATGCCCCGGTTGAAAATGAGGGCTTTTTGAATGGTGTTTGCCAGTTCCCTCACATTGCCCGGCCAGGGATAGTTGCTCAGAACTGCAACAGCCTCTTTGGTGATTCCCGGATTCGTGACGGCCATTTCTGCAGCATAGCGGGAGAGAAAAAAATCCACCAGCAGGGGTATGTCGCTTGTCCGTTCCCTCAGGGGGGGCAGCCAAATTGTCACTACCTTGAGGCGATAGTAGAGATCTTCCCTGAAACGACCCTCGGCGAGGGCGGTTTCAAGATCCCTGTTCGTGGCTGCGATAATTCTTGCGTCCACGGGTATCGTTTCCCTCCCGCCTAGGCGTTCAATGCTTTTCTCCTGAAGCAGCCTCAGGATTTTGGATTGGATGCTGAAGGGCATATCTCCGATTTCATCGAGGAACAGGGTACCGCGGTTGGCCTGTTCCACTTTTCCGACGCGGCGGTAGGAGGCGCCTGTGAAGGCCCCCTTCTCGTATCCGAACAGCTCGCTTTCGAGCAGGGTTTCCGGGATGGCCACACAGTTGATGACAAGAAAGGGCTTACTCGCCCTCAGGCTATGATGATAGATGGCGCGAGCCACGAGTTCTTTACCCGTCCCCGATTCTCCGCGAAGGAGGATGGTGGCGTCTGTGGAAGAAACCCGGCCTATGGCTTTGTAAACATCCTGCATGGATTTGCTTCGGCCGATCAGCGCTTCCCTTGCACCCTTTTCAGGCACGGTATTCAGATCCACAGGCGAACGCATGAATCGGCCGGCATCAAGGGCCTGCCTGATCTGGGAAAGCATATCAGGGATATCGAAAGGCTTGAGAATGTAATCGAAGGCGCCCATTTTGGTAGCCTCGATCGCGGTTTCCGTGGTGCCGTAAGCGGTCATGATGATCACGGGAAGCCTTGGCTCGAATTCGTAAATTGCCTTAAAGGTTTCCAACCCGTTCATGCCCGGAAGCCGCATATCCAGAATAACCAGATCCGGGATTTCGGCCCGGATCAGGGCAAGCCCAGACTCCCCTGAGGGCGCACTCTTGACCTCGTAACCCTCCTCGATCAGAAGCTTCTCGAAGCTCTTTCTCAAAGGATCGTCATCGTCAATAACCAGAATGGTGCTCAAACTTTGACTCCCGTAAATTGCCGGTAAGAGGGAGGACCACCGAAAAGGTTGACCCTCCCCCTTCTGCGGACTTTAGATGAAGAAGGCCGCCGTGCTCTTCCATGATTCTCGCAGCAATGCTCAACCCCAAGCCGGAACCTTCCTCCTTGGTTGTGAAAAAAGGCTCAAAGATTTTGGTTCGGATTGATTCCGGAATGCCGGGGCCGTTGTCGGAGAGGTGGATGAGGGCTACAGGGCCCAGGACGGACTCAAAGCCCCGCTCCTCCCGAATGGTTATGGTACCACCACCCTTCATGGCTTCGCAAGCATTCTCAATAATGTTGACCAGCACTTCCTTAAGCTTCTCCGGGTCAACCTTGATATGAGGCATAGCGCCGTTCCTCTCCAGCAGAACGGTCACGTTGTAAGACTGAAGGCGATGGGTCAATAGACGAAGGGCATGGTCCACCACTTCAGAGGGGCTCATGTCTTGCACCCTGAGTTTGGGTGGCCTGGAGAACTCAAGAAAGCTCTGCACAATATTGTCGATGTGCAGGATCTCTTCGGAGATGACCTCAAAGTCCTGTTCCTGGTTGGAAGACAAGTCCAGAGTGCGGTTCAAAGAAAAAAGGCGCATCTTCACCGACGTGAGAGGGTTGCGAATACTGTGAGCCATGCTTGCTGCGAGTTTGCCGACCACAACCATTTTTTCGGCCTGCAGGAGGTGTTCCCGGCTTTTCTCGAGTTCGCTCTGGGTCTGGTCGATGTCCTCGATCAGCACCCTAATGCTGCGGCTCAGGGCTTTCACCTCGTCCCTGCCGTCCGGCCTGCTCCCCGGGCTCGCCTCCATGGCAAGCCTTCTGAGAGGTTCCAGGATGTCCTTGCCCAGGACAAAAGCCAGTACCAGGCCGAGAAGGAGCACGAGGAGAACCGCCGTCCCAGCAACGACCCTGAGCTTTTCGGCCTGCTCGTAGCTGATTGCTTTAATCGTTTGGATCTGTTGTGTGTGAAACGCTTTGTACTCCTCACAGTACTCCATGACCTTGAAAAAATGCTGCCGCACTTCTTTGTGAATCGTCAGCCCAAGATCTCGCTCGCCCGCCAAGTAGTGCTGGATGACTTGATCTTTCAGGGTGACGTACCGGAGGTACTCCACTTCGATCCTGCCCATGATCTCCTGCTGAGCCTCGGTATTTGCAAAGGACCTGGCTTCATCCAGGTAGCTGTGAAAGAATCTCCTGTGCCTGCTGAGTTCCTCGAGCCAGTTCGGATCACCGTCCTGAAAAAAATAGGAAACATAGCCTTTCTGATTCGCAAGGGCTGTTTCGAGAGCTTCGGCTCTCTGGTAGGCGGCCAGGTTCTCATCGATCAGATCCGTTAGAATCCCTTCCATACGGTATGTGTACCAGACCATGATCAGACCTCCCAGAGTCGTGATGATTACCAGGGAGGCGAGCACGGAGTAAATCCGAAGCCGAAGACTGATTTTTTTCCACATCGTCGTCGTCATGAGGGATCCTTTGAGTTTGCTCCATATTTTCTAAGTTTTGAAAGAAGGGTTTTCCTCGTGATCCCCAGATTCCTGGCCGCCTCGCTCTTGTTGCCGCCGCTCGCTTCGATGGCTTTCAGAATGGTGGCTTTTTCCACCTTCTCGAGAGGCAGGCCGGCTGTGAATGCCTCTGTTGCCGTGGGCTTGTTCTCTGAGGAGGAACCCTCCGGAATCAGGGTCAAATCTTTCTCTTCCAGGTAGGGCCCCTGAGCCATCACCACCCCCCGTTCCATGGCGTTCATCAGTTCCCTCACGTTTCCCGGCCACTCATGCCTCAGAAGACGATCCATGGCCTGGGGGGTGAACCCTTTGACCTCCTTGTGGTTTTTTTCAGCGAAGATTCCGAGGAAGTGCTGCGCCAGAAGCGGGATATCTTCCTTGCGTTGTCTCAAGGGAGGGAGAGTCAAGGTGACCACGTTCAAACGATAAAAGAGATCTTCCCGGAACCGGCCTGCTCCGATTTCGGCGAGGAGATCTTTGTTGGTGGCTGCGATGACGCGAACATCCACTTTGATGACTTCCTCACCGCCCACCCGGGTGAAATCCCTTTCCTGAAGGACCCGCAAAAGCTTGACCTGCATAGCCGGAGACATCTCGCTGATTTCATCGAGGAAGAAGCTCCCTTTGTGGGCAAGGGCGAATTTCCCCTCCTTCCTTCGGTAGGCCCCGGTGAAAGCGCCTTTCTCGTGACCGAACAGCTCCGATTCCAGGAGATTTTCCGTGATGGCTGCGCAGTTGAGTTTCACGAAAGGTGAAGCCCTGCGGGGGCTGTTGCGATGGATGGCCCCGGCAATTATCTCTTTTCCAGTCCCCGACTCTCCGGTTATCAGGACCGTGGCCTCTGAGGGGGCGACTTGAGCCACGGTTTCCAGGAGGCTTGCTATGGCCCGGCTTCGACCGATGATGTCCCTTCGGTCGAAGCGGTTTCCCAATCTTTCCCTCAAAAGCCGGTTTTCTTCCTTGAGCTGAGTATGATCCATGGCCCGTTCCATGGATATGCGAAGCTCATCAAAGTCCAGCGGTTTGGTGAGATAGTCATAGGCCCCGGCTTTGAGAGCCTCCACGGCAGTTTCTACGGATGAATAGGCAGTCATGATGATGACAGGAATAGCAGGATTGAAGCCTTTGATTTCGGGCAGCGCCTCCAACCCCGACACCCTGATCATCCTGACATCCATAAGGACCAGGTCAAATGGCTGCTCGTGAACCCTTTGAACGGCCGCTGACCCGTCATCCGCTTCACTGACGGCATAGCCCCATCCGGTGAGCAGGGTCTTGAGCATGGTCCTGTGAGAAGGATCGTCGTCAACCACCAGAATATGGCTTTTTTTCTTTTCCATCATTGCTGCCAAGGCGAGGCCCCTGACGCTAGACAGGCAAAATGACGGTCACCGTGGTGCCGCGGCCCGGTTCACTGTCCACCTTCACTTCCCCTCCGTGGGCCTGAACGATTTTGTGAACGATTGCGAGACCAAGGCCTGTGCCTGTTTGTTTGGTGGTGAAGTAGGGATCGAAAACGTGCTCCAAATGCTCCCTGTCGATTCCGGCCCCTGTATCCGTCACCGAGATTCTGAGCCACTGATCGCCGGCCTTTTTCTTGCAAGATACGGATAACGCCCCTCCCTGGTCCATGGCGTCCAGTGCATTGAGGTAAAGGTTGAGCAATACCTGGGTTATTTGGTCGAAATCGACCTCGATGTCTCCCAAGGAAGAGGCAAAGTCTGCCCGGGTGGCAACACTTCCGGAGGATGCCTGTCTTTCGATCATCTTGAGCGAGTGTTGAATCAAGGCCTGGACAGGGATTCGCTTCTTGTGCAAGCTCACGGGACGGGCGAAATCGAGCAATTGAGAAATGACTCGGTTCAGTCGGTCTACCTCCGTGATCATGGTGTCCGCAGTGTTCCGGTCATCCTGGTTGTCCTTGTACCTTTCCCTGAAATAGGTGGCGAACCCTTTTATTGAGCTCAGGGGATTGCGGATTTCATGGGCAATGCCTGCCGCCAGCCTCCCCAGGGAGGCGAGGCGCCTGCTGGTCTCGATTTCTTTTTTCAGGGTCTGAACTTCCGTCAAGTCCCTGAACAGCATGATCCGCCCCGTGCGCGTCCCTTCATGATCTTGAAGTATCGATACGCTCACATCGAGAGATAGGGTTCGTCCGTCGGGAAAGCGGCACTCGAGTTCATCTGTGATCACCTCGCGGCCGCCCGGTTTGAGTGCGGATGAAACATCTCTCAACCGCCCGGGCAGGATTTCTGCCGATAGCCGACCCACTACGTTCCTGGAATCCTGGTGCAAGATCTCCTCGGCAGCCCGGTTGAGGGAAACTATCTTCTCCTTTTCGTCCAATGCGATCAGGCCCACGGGCATATTCTCGACTACGCGGTTGGAAAAAGCCTCGATCCGGGAGAGGGACGTCCTGGTCGTGCGGTAGGCTTGGGCGAGGGAAAGCAGGACGACGCCTGCAAAACCGATGAGGAGCAGGACGGAAGCCATGAGAAGGGTGTGGCGCATGTCCTCCTTTCGGGCCTCTTCCAAGGGAGCCATGTCCAGGCCTACAAAAATGATCTGTTTTCCCTCAGGGACCTGCAATACGGGAATCTCCCGCTGCCGGGGTCCACGGAATCGCCCTTCACGGCCGCCGGGCGGAGGCTGAGTGGGGGCGAAACGACGAAAGACCTCGAAAACCTCCGACCCTTCCGAGTCTGAAACCTGTCGCCACTCCACGGTTTCCAGCTCAGATATCCTGTTCACGTCCAATTCCGTCCCATATGTTCCGCCGATCCAGCTCGGATCGCTGTGGGCAATCACTTGGCCCTGGTCGTTGGTGACGACAAGGTAGAGGATGTCAGGTTGCTCAGCCGTTGCAGAAAGTAGATGTTGCAGCCTGAAATCACCTGCCCCTCTTCCCATCATTCCCATCATCCCGGTTCTTGTCCCTGCCTCGAAGGAGCGTATCAGGGCCGCTCCCTTTTCTGTGAGCAGCCGGATCATATCCTCCTTTTGTTTGTTGAGATTATGGAGTGTCCAAAACAGGAAAATGGGCGCCAGAAGTGCCAGGGCGCCGAGAATGATCCAGGGCTGAATGGCGAGCATGGGTTGCTTCAGGGTTTTCTGCATGGATACTTTTTACCCGGCTGCATACACGAATTGGGTAAGAATTATCCAATGCAGCGCAAAATTTTGCAAGGGAAAGGGAGGCCAGGGAAATAATTCATAAAGAAATTAATAATATCAAACAGTTGCAAATTTTTGTTTTTCTGGCACGTCCCTTGCTGAATACAATGGCAAATCCATAGAACTTAAGAGGAGGGCAATAAATGAAAAGAATAATTGCAGTCTTGGGAATTCTGGCACTGGTAGCAGTAATCGCCGTTCCTGTTCTCGCTCAGGGTCCGGGGTATGCCGGGGGTCGCGGGATGATGGGTCCGGGGGCGGATGATCCCGGGGTCGGGCCGAGATACGGATGGGCCTATGACCAACTGACGGACGAGCAGCGAACTCAACTGGCAGAACTCCGCCAAAAGCACTTTGACGAAACGGCCCAGGTCAGAACGGAAATGAGGGCGAAGCAGGCTGAGCTTCACATTCTAATGAACACCTCCAACCCTGATCTGGACAAGGCAAAGGCTCTTCAGAAAGAGATCAGCGATCTTAAAGGCAAGATGGGCCAGGAGAGAATCAATCTCTATGCCGAAACGAAAAAAATCAATCCCGAGGCCCGCTTCGGAAAAGGCTGGGGCCGCGGCGGGAAAGGCTTTGGACCTTGCGGTGAAGGCTATGGTTCGGGCATGAGCCGTGGGTGGAAGCGAGGTGGGTTCGAAATGAGTCCCCGCTGGAATTAATCCAGAGTCTGTGGAAGGTGGACCTTTGCCTCCACCTTCCATCTTGGCTCTTCCGATCCAGTGAATGCAAGAACGCCCCACAAACCAATCCTTCGCGTCAACTCCCCACATTTTCATTCCTTTTCGCCTTCGGTTCCATTGACTTATCCTGTTTCGTCACTACTAAAAACGTGTGAGAAGAGGAGGGCAGGGCCGATGGAAAAAACGACCTTTTCTATTCCGAACATCAGTTGCGGCCATTGCGTGATGGCGATCAAAAGAGAATTGGGCGATCTCAAAGGGATCTCAAAAGTGGAAGGGGATCCCGCGAAAAAAGAAATCACCGTTACCTGGGATGCTCCCGCAAGCATGGACCAAATCAAATCAACGCTAAAAGAAATCAACTATCCGGCGGCAGGATAAAGAGTGAAGTGATGGGCGAAGAAAAAGTGTCCATTCCGGTGACGGGGATGACCTGTGCCAATTGCGCGGTGAACATCGAGCGAGCGGTCCGGAAACTGCCCGGAGTAAAAGATGCGGCCGTCAACTTTGCCTCTGAGCATGCGGCGGTTGCTTTTGATGCTGAACAGGTGTCGGTGCAGACGTTGATTTCGAGAATTGAGGATGCCGGGTATGGCGTGGCTCAGGCCGATATAGAGATACCGATTACCGGCATGACCTGTGCAAACTGCGCCATGACCGTTGAAAGGACCTTGAAGAAAAAGGTCCGGGGGGTTACGTCCGCCTCTGTGAACTTTGCATCGGAAAGGGCTCGTGTAAGCTACATCCCTTCGCTGACAACCCCGGACGACATTGTCGCAGCCATTGAGAAGGCAGGCTACGGCGCCATAAGACCCAACGAGACTCTCGACGCGGAAGATGCGGAAATGCAGGCAAGACGGGCCGAGATCCGGGACCAGACCATGAAATTTTTGGCGGGGATTGTGTTCACCACCCCCCTTTTCGTTCTTTCCATGGGGCGCGATTTCGGTTTCTTCGGCCAATGGAGCCACGCTTCCTGGATGAACTGGCTGTTTCTTGCCTTGGCTACCCCGGTTCAGTTCTACACGGGGGCGGACTATTACACCGGCGGGTGGAAGAGCCTCAAGAACCGGAGCGCCAACATGGACGTTCTTGTGGCCATGGGGTCTTCCGCCGCCTATTTTTATTCGCTCGCCCTGTTGTTCCTCCCTGTCCTCGGTCACCATGTCTATTTTGAGACTTCGGCGGTGATCATCACCCTGGTCAAACTCGGGAAGATGCTTGAAGCCCGGACCAAGGGCAGGACGGGGGGCGCTATCCGGAAGCTCATGGGGCTCAGGCCTAAAACGGCAAGAATCTTTGTGGACGGCAGGGAACAGGAGATCCCTCTTTCCGGGGTTAAGGTAGAAGATGAGGTGGTTCTGCGCCCCGGTGAAGCCGTTCCCGTGGACGGCACGGTGCTGGACGGAGAGTCCAGCGTGGATGAGTCCATGCTGACCGGCGAGCCCATTCCTGTCGATAAAGGCAGGGGCGATCGGGTTGCCGCAGGCACGATCAACGGCGAAGGTCTCATCCGCTTCAGGGCGGAAAAGGTCGGCAAAGACACAGCACTTGCCCGTATCATCCGTCTCGTGCAGGAAGCCCAGGGCAGCAAGGCCCCCATTCAGGCTCTGGCGGACAGGGTGGCTGCCGTGTTCGTCCCTTCGGTGATCGGTATTGCTCTCATCACCTTTGCTGTGTGGTGGGCTGCAGGAGGCGCGTTTGTCCCTGCCATGATCCGCATGGTGGCGGTGCTCGTCATTGCTTGCCCGTGTGCCCTTGGCTTGGCCACGCCTACGGCCATCATGGCTGGAACCGGAAAGGGCGCGGAAAAAGGGGTTCTCTTCAAAAACAGCGAGGCCCTGGAGGCGGCAACACGGCTCAGCACCATCGTGCTGGACAAGACAGGCACCATCACCATGGGAAGACCTGTGGTGGTTGATCTGATCGTGCTGAACGGCCGGATCCGGGACGATCAGGAGCTCTTGAGGCTCGCAGCATCGGTGGAAAGGGGTTCGGAGCATCCCTTGGGTCGCGCTGTTGTTGATGAGGCTCAAAGCAAAGGCATCCATCTGTCGGAGCCCGGATTTTTCAAAGCCTCCAGGGGCGCAGGCGTGAGTGCGAAAGTCGATGGCCGGGACGTGATGGTCGGCAAACCCGCCTGGTTCAAAGAATACCCTTTGCTCCTGGAGGGGCAGGAGGATCACATCCGCTCCTTGCAGGATCAGGGTAAAACCGTGATGGTGGTTGCCGTAGATCAGGAAGCGGTCGGCCTCATCGCTGTTGCGGATCAGCCCAAGCCGGAATCAAGGGAAAGCATCGACGCCCTTCACAGGCAAAACCTGGAGGTGATCATGCTGACCGGGGACAATGCCCGAAGCGCAAAGGTCATTGCCGCCCAAGTCGGCGTAGACAAGGTTCTTGCAGAAGTCCTGCCCGAAGAAAAGTCTTTGAAAGTCAAAACGCTCCAGGAGTCAGGAAAGAGAGTGGGCATGGTGGGAGACGGAATCAACGATGCGCCCGCCCTGGCCCAGGCGGATGTGGGCATGGCGATTGGCACGGGGACGGATGTGGCCATTGAATCAGGGGACGTTATTCTTGTAAGTGGAAGCCTCAGCGGAGTCCCTCGGGCGATCGCGTTGAGCAGGGCCACCATGCGAACCATCAAGCAGAATCTCTTCGGAGCGTTTTTCTACAACGTCGTTCTTATTCCCGTGGCTGCGGGTGTTCTGTATCCTTTTGAATTCGTGCCTCACTTCTTGCGGCAGCTTCATCCAATCCTGGCTGCCCTTGCCATGGCCATGAGCAGCATTACGGTTGTGAGCAACAGCCTGAGGCTCTATCGGGCAAAGATCAGCTAGCGGGCGCTGAGAAGCATCCACCTGATGCGTTTCCCCCTCCCCCTCCGTCGTTGCGGCATACATCACGGAGAATCTCACGGACCGGAACCACGATCTCTGCACGTTCCTTGCCCGGGCCTTGCGCCGGCGGCTTGCACCAGGAGAGCGGAGGGAAAGCCCGCGTCGGAGAGCATCTGCCGTGTCCCCGACACGAAAATACAGGATATCCCCCATTGATCCCGGCGTGCCACTCGCGGAGAATGGCGACACTCTAAATTTTTTCAAAGAATTTTAAAGTTCTTGACCTAAGTCAAGGCATGGGGCGCCGGCATTCGTTAAACTTTGAATCAACACCTTGGGAAAAACAGAGGGCTTTTCAACCAAACCATTCAAAAAGGAGGAGACTATGTTTTGTTATCAGTGCGAGCAAACGGCAAAGGGAGAGGGGTGCACCAAAATAGGCGTGTGCGGCAAGCCGCACGATGTGGCGTCCCTGCAGGACCTTCTGGTTCATGCATTGAAGGGATTGGCCCTGGTCGCCGTAGAAGGACGGAAAGTGGGCGTGGTTGATCGCGACGTCAACGTATTTACTGCGGAGGCGGCTTTTTCAACCCTCACCAATGTGAACTTCGATCCTGCAAGGTTCCAACCTATGATCAACCGCTGCGTGGAACTGAGGGAAAGCCTGAAGCAAAAAGTCGGGGCTGCGGGCGGCAGGAAGGATTTCCCCGAGGGGCCGGCGACTTTCAAACCTGCCTCGACCCTAGATGAAATGGTCAGGCAGGGAGAGTCCGTGGGGCTCAAGTCGGATGCGTCAGTCGATCCGGACATCCTCGCGCTGCAGCACACAACGCTCTTCGGCATCAAGGGGGTTTGCGCTTATGCGGATCATGCCCAGATCCTTGGGAAGGAAGATGATGCCGTCTATGCCTTTGTCCACGAGGCTCTTGCCAAGATGGAGGACAAGAGCCTCTCCCTGAACGATTGGGTCGGCCTGGCCCTCAAGACCGGTGAAGTAAACCTTAGAACCATGGAGTTGCTGGATGCAGCGAACACGGGGACCTACGGGCATCCTGTTCCGACCAAGGTGCCTCTGGGCGCGAAGAAAGGAAAAGCCATCCTCATATCGGGCCATGACCTCAAGGACCTGGAAGAGCTTCTGAAGCAGACCGAAGGCAAGGGTATCGATGTCTACACTCACGGCGAGATGCTTCCCACCCATGGCTACCCGAATCTCAAAAAATATTCCCATTTCTACGGGCACTTCGGCACGGCATGGCAGAATCAAATCAAGGAGTTCGGTCAGTTCCCCGGCCCTGTTCTCATGACCACCAATTGTATCCAAAAACCCCAGGGATCTTATCACGACAATATTTTCACCACAGGCCTGGTGGGCTGGCCCGGAGTCAAACACGTTTCAGACAAGGATTTCACTCCCGTGATTCAAAAGGCCCTTGAAATGCCCGGGTTCACGGAAGACACGAATGGGAAATCCGTCATGTGCGGGTTCGGTCACAATGCGGTCATGGGCGTTGCAGGCCAGGTGATCGATGCGGTAAAGAGCGGCGCTATTAAACACTTCTTCCTGGTGGCCGGTTGCGACGGCGCCAAGCCTGGAAGGAACTACTACACCGAGTTTGTGGAACAGGCCCCCAAAGACACGGTGATCCTGACCCTGGCCTGCGGCAAGTTCCGTTTCTTTGACAAGGACCTGGGGGACATCGGCGGCATCCCGAGACTCCTGGATATCGGGCAGTGCAACGACGCCTACTCGGCGATCCAGATCGCCGTAGCCCTATCCAAGGCGTTCGGCGTCGGCGTCAATGAGTTGCCCCTGTCCATGATCCTTTCCTGGTATGAGCAGAAGGCCTGCGCGATTCTGCTGACCCTGCTTCACCTGGGGATCAAGAACATCAGGCTGGGACCGAGTCTGCCTGCTTTCATTACGCCGAACGTGCTGGACGTGCTGGTTAAAAATTTCAACATCATGCCCATAAGCACGCCGGAGCAGGACCTGAAGGCGATTCTAGGATAGATTCTCTGCACCTCTCACAGAGTACTGGGAGGGCACAGAAAAACTTCTCCTCCCACCTTTTCCAAAGGGTGGTGGGGGGGATGTAAGGGGGAGGGCCGGACAGGAGGAGAAACCCATGAAGTGCCCCGGACAGGACAGTCGATACTGGAAACCAGGCGCCATCTTTGAGACCAAATGCCCGAAGTGCGGATCCGAGGTCGAATTTTTCAAAGACGATTCCACACGGCGGTGCAGCTCGTGCGGTCACAAATTCCTGAATCCGAGCCTGGATTTCGGGTGTGCCTCCTACTGCCAGTATGCGGAACAATGTATCGGGAATCTTCCTCCTGAACTGATCGGTCAAAAAGAAGATTTGCTCAAGGACCGGGTGGCGATTGAGATGAAAAGATATTTCAGGAACGACTTCAAAAGAATAGGGCACGCAAGCCGCGTTGCAAGGTATGCGGAGAGGATCGGAAAACAGGAAAGGGCAAATCTTGCCGTTGTCTTGACTGCAGCATACTTGCATGACATCGGGATGAGGGAGGCTGAGCGCAAGCATCAGGGCTCCCCGGCGCCCTATCATGAGGAGGAAGGGCCGGCTGTCGCCGCTGAGATGCTTCAGCGCCTGGGCGCCAAACAGGAGCTCATGGACGAAGTGGTGGAGATCATTGCCCGCCACCACCATCCCCGGCCTGAGGATACGGTCAACTTCAAGTGCGTTTATGACGCGGATTTGATCGTAAACCTTGAAGAGGATCGCAAAGAGAGTCCTTTGAAACCGGAGGAATGGTCCCGCATCCTTGAGGAATCATTCTTGACGGAGAGCGCGAAAAAATTGGCGGAAGAAATCCTGATCAGTCAGAAATAGAGAGGGAGAAACCATGAAAGCAAAGAGGAAAATCGTATACATCGATGAAGATCTATGCGACGGCTGCGGGGCCTGTGTGCCTTCCTGTGCGGAAGGCGCCATTGAGGTGGTAGACGGGAAAGCCAAAATGGTGGCGGAAAAATACTGTGACGGACTGGGAGCTTGCCTTGGAGAGTGCCCGAAAGGCGCCCTTACCATCGAGGAGCGAGTGGCCGACGAGTTCGATGAAGAAGCCGTGGAGGAGTACCTCGCAGCGAGAAAAAAGGAAGAGCCGACCCAGGAATTGGTGATGGCCTGCGGATGCCCTTCCTCGCAAATCCGGACATTGGCGCCCAGAGAAGCGGCGGATGTGGCACAACCGGCACAGAGCTCCGAGCTTTCCCACTGGCCGGTTCAGATCAAACTTGTGCCGCCCACGGCTCCTTTTCTCAAAGGCGCCCATCTCCTGGTAGCCGCGGACTGTGCGCCCGTAGCCTATCCCAACTTCCACAGGGATTTCCTGAGAGGAAAGGCCGTGATGATCGGGTGCCCCAAGTTCGATGACGTCCAGGAATATGTGGAAAAATTTGCACAAGTATTCGAAACTGCCAACATCCGCAGCGTCACGATTGTGGACATGGAGGTTCCTTGCTGCTCGGCCCTGCCGAGGATCGTGAAGAGCGGCATGGACAAGGCCGGCAAAAGCATTCCCATGGAGGAAGTCGTGATTGCTGCCGGAGGCGAGGTCCTCAAACGTCAGAAGACGGCTGCATAAGTGGGTGCTCTCGAAGGTCGACGTTAGGCTACGAGGATCACGGTTATGCCCCTTGCGTTACTGAGGACCTTTTGGGACACGCTTCCCATCAGGAATTCAGCGATCCCGGACAGTCCCCTTCTTCCCATGACGATCGTGTCATAACCGTCCTGGGCCTCTGCGAGGATGTCCCTGGCGGTGCCTTTTTTCCTGGTCTCTATTTTGGCGTTGATCCTGCCTGCCTGAAAGCCGGCTCCGGTTAAACGAGCCTTTGCTTCGTCCATAGCCTTCTTGACAAGCCCCTTCTTTTTATCTTCCAGGGAACAAAAGGCGATCTGCTGTGAGAGAAAGTGAGGCGTGAGCTCGGGGCTGTTCATGTCGCAGATGGCGGCAGTATCCAAGACCACGTTGAAAAGCGTTACCTCATGGTCGGGCGTGAACGACCGGGCAAGGTAATCCACGGCTTTCATCGCGTTTTCAGATTCATCCAATGCCACCAAGATTTTCTTTGCCATCGCGTTCCCTCCTTTTTCCTGAGATCTCTGCTTGAACCCAGCCTGCAAAATCCTTGAAATCGGCTTCAGTTTCCCCTTGTAGTCAAGGCCAAATCCTCGCTTCTTGTCAAGGGAAAACAGTAGACCTTGACGGAAAGGAGCGGTTCTCCTATATTGGCAAAGATGTTATCGGGAGATAGATCATGGGAAGCAAAACGGAGAAAAATCTCGCCTATGCTTTTGCGGCCGAATCCAAGGCCGCTGCACGAAACGAAACCTTTGCAAGAAAGGCCGAGGCCGAGGGCTACGGGATCATAGCCAGGCTTTTCCGAGCCGTTTCGGATGCCGAATCCGTGCATGCAAGGCGCTACCTCATGCTCATGCGAGGGAAGATCGGGACCACGGAAGAAAATTTGCGGACAGCCTTTGAAAACGAGATCAAAGCCAATGCAGAGGAGTATCCGAGTTTGATCAAGGACGCTTCGGAGGAGGATGAGGAGGCTGCTTTGAAGGCCTTTTCACAGTCCAGAGACGTGGAGAGCCGCCACGCCGAGCTTTACAAGAGAGCTATGAACAACCTCCTTGAAGAGCGTGAGACCGTCTACTATGTGTGCCAGGTCTGTGGGTACGTGAGCGAGGATGAAGCGCCGGAAATCTGTCCTGTTTGCGGAGCGGTTAAGGGGAAATTCAAAAAGGTGGAGTGAGAGGCTGCTGTTCCTGTCCGTGGTCGCTTTTCCCCTGCCAGCAGCAGCGGTTAAACGTAAAAGACGACGGACTGCCGACAACCGACTTGCCCAGGCGATCAGATGGGCGAACAAAGCGAGCGAAGCGTAAACATGGCAAAAGATTTCTACAAGACTCTGGGTGTCACGAAGGACGCAACAGCGGAGGCGATCAAAAAAGCCTATCGCAAGCTTGCAAGAAAATGGCATCCGGATGTCAACCCCGGCAACAAGGAGGCCGAGCAGAAGTTTAAAGAGATTTCCGAGGCTTATGACAGTTTGGGTGACGAAAAAAAGAGAAAGCTTTACGACGAGTTCGGAGAAGAGGGGCTTCATTCCGGATTTGACGCTGAAAAGGCTCGTCAGTACAAGCAGTGGAGCGCCTACCGGCAGGCCGGAGCAGGAGGGGAAGGGCAGCCTTTCGGCAAATATCACAGTTACGAGGATATTTTTGGAGACATTTTCGGTTTCAGGGGCGGAGGTACAGGGTTTGGAGCACGAGGCCCTGTTGCGGGGAGAGATCTTGAGCACGAGATGACGCTCGACCTGATCTCCGCGCTCAAAGGCATTGAGACGGAGCTGGGTATGCAGAAAGTCGGCTCCTGTTCTTCCTGCCAGGGCTCGGGCCTGGATCCCACGTCCACCCTCACTACCTGCACGGCCTGTGGAGGCTCGGGCCGCATCAATGTGGCCCAAGGTCCTATGCAGTTCACGAAAGCCTGCCCCCAGTGCAAGGGCCGCGGCCGGATCGGCAGACCCTGCCAGGTCTGCAGCGGAAGCGGGCGGGTCATGGGGACAGAGAGGATCAGGGTAACCATTCCACCCGGCGTTAAAGAGGGTTCCAGAGTTCGCGTGGCGGGGAAAGGCGAACCCGGTGTGGACGGCGGTCCTCCAGGGGACCTCTACCTGATCATTCGCATCCAGTCCCATCCCATCCTCACACGGGAAGGGGACAACCTTCATATGGAGGTGCCGATCACGGTTCGAGAGGCGGTGGAAGGGGCGACCATTACTATCCCGACGGTAGACGGAGCGGTGAATGTCAAGGTTCCAGCCGGAAGTCAGAGCGGCCAGACCCTGAAACTGAGAGGAAAGGGTGCGGTGAATCCCAAATCCAAGGAAAGGGGGGATCTCATGGTCAAGATCATTGTCAAGGTTCCGAAAACCGACGACCGGGAGATCCTGGAGGCTGCGCGGAAGATGGACCTTTTTTACAGGGAGGACGTGCGGGCCTCCATCCGGCTGTAGCTCTATTCGATCCTACCATGGAGTTGCGCGGCAAGATCCTCCAGAATCTCGTCGAACTGCTTTCGCAGTTCGAACATCATCTGCCTCATGCGTAGAATGACCTCGACACCCGGCAAATTGACCCCCATATCCTCGACCAGCACCTTTGCAAGGCGCAGTTTCTCCAACTCTTCGCGTGAAAAGACCTTAACCGGGCTTTCCTCGCGGCACAGGGGACAGACGAGCTCTTCCTGTTCCAGTTCGGAAAGGAAACGCTCGTCCACCTCGAACACTTCGAGGACCTCCTTCACGGTCCAGAGCTCTTTAGTCATCTTCGGTTCTCTCTTGCGTAGGGGCAACATCTTCTGGGATGCCCATGATTTGTTTCAGTTCCTTGCCGTCGATCTTTTCCTTCTCAAGGAGGACGGCGACGGCTTTTTCAAAATTATCCTCGTTGTTTCGGACAGTTTCCAGGGCCTTGTCGTACTGGGTGCTGATGATTTCCCTGATTTCCTTGTCGATCAGCTGGGCCGTGGCTTCGCTGTATTCCCCTCCTCCCTGCATGGCCGCCTCCAGGTAGAGTGGCCTCCTTTCACGGGAGAAGTAGACTTGCCCAACCAGGTTGCTCATCCCGTATTCTTTGACCATGCTCCGGGCAATATCCGTTGCCTTGGACAGGTCGTTGTGGGCGCCTGTGGAAATGTCCCCGAGAAAGATATCCTCCGCCGCCCGGCCGCCGAGGAGGGTGGCGATTTTGTTGAGGAGCTCCGTCTTTCTCATGAGAAAGCGGTCTTCTGTCGGTACCTGCATGGTGTATCCCAGTGCTGCGATGCCCCGTGGAACAATGGATATTTTCTGGACGGGATCCGTACCCGGCAAGCTTAAGGCCACGATGGCGTGGCCCAGTTCGTGGTAGGCCACGATTTTTCGTTCCTCCGGGTTGATGAGGCGGTTCTTTTTTTCAAGCCCGGCCATGACCCTTTCCACGGCCTCCTCGAATTCGGCCATGCCCACCTTTTTCTTCTTCCGCCGTACTGCCAGGAGGGCGGCCTCGTTGACAAAGTTGGCCAGATCTGCGCCCACCATGCCCGGAGTCATGGCGGCAAGTTTTTCAATGTCCAAGTTTTTCACGGCAGTGACATTTTTCAAATGGACTTTCAGGATTTCTTCCCTTCCCTTTTTGTCCGGCCGGTCCACCAGGATATGGCGATCAAACCGGCCCGGCCTCAGCAGGGCGGGGTCAAGGATTTCAGGCCTGTTGGTGGCCGCCATGAGGATCACGCCTACCTTTGGGTCAAAGCCGTCCATTTCGACGAGGAGCTGGTTTAACGTCTGCTCCCTCTCGTCGTGGCCTCCCATGGTTCCCACGCCTCTGGCCTTTCCCAAGGCGTCCAATTCGTCAATAAAGATGATGCAAGGGGCTTTCTGCTTGGCCTGGACAAAAAGATCCCTGACCCTGGCCGCACCAAGACCCACGAACATTTCCACGAATTCGGACCCGCTTAAGCTGAAAAACGGCACCTTGCTTTCCCCGGCCACGGCCTTGGCAAGAAGGGTCTTGCCCGTGCCGGGAGGCCCTACCAGCAGGATCCCTTTGGGCAGTTTACCGCCCAACTCCGTGAACCTCTGAGGTTCTTTGAGAAACTCGATGATCTCCACCATTTCCTGCTTGGCTTCGTCCACCCCTGCTACGTCGCGGAAGGTTACGTTCAGTTCGTTTTCTACGTAGATCTTGGCCTTGTTTTTTCCAAGGGTCATAAAGCCGGCCTGCTGGCCGGTCATGCGCTTCATCAGGAAGTACCAGATGCCGAT
>JAWOJI010000431.1:0-8053 GCA_046481735.1 Desulfatiglandales bacterium
ATTTCAGGATCTTACCTTGCCATTTTCAGGTGCAGAACTTTTGAGACACGGTACTAGTATTATGTCTCAGAAATTGAGTGTCGTTTTTTGGCAATTCAATGCATGCCAAAATTGAAAACCTGATGGATTCTCTAAATCCGAAATCCGAAACTCGAAACAAATTCGAATGATCAAAATACGAATGACCAAAACAAAAGAACGTGAATTGGTTGCAGTTTGTTTTGGATTTTGGACATTGTAGTTTTCATATTGTTTCGGCCCGCCCTGACGCGACATTCTTGATACAAGAAAGAGTTCTAATCGGAGCATGTATTCACAATCTCGACAGAATTTCTCTTCTTGCCTGGTCTGGGCCAGGGATTTCGGATTTCGTGCTTCGGATTTCCGTGTCTCTGGGAAATGGGTCAAATATGGACCTCAATTTCAAAAGCTTACCTTGCCATTTTTAAGAACAGAACTTTTTAGCCAGGATACCAGAAGGTTGCTAGAAAGCGACGACTGATAAGGTTGCATCCGGAGAAATCGCCCATGGACATGAAGAGGGACTACTACGAGGATGTCCAGCTGTTTTCTTCGGGCGTCAAGTTTTTCTGGTTCATCCTCCTCATCCTTTTTCTCGCCCTCTTCCCTTTCCTCTTCAAGAACTATTACGTGTACGTGGCCAACTACATCGCGATCAACATCCTGGTCGCCATCGGCCTCAACATTCTCGTGGGCTACACCGGCCAGATTTCCCTGGGCCATTCCGGCTTCTTTGCCATCGGCGCCTTCGGGACCATCGTTCTGATGACGGAACTGCATTTCCCCTTTCTTCTCGCCCTCTTCGCCGCGGCCCTGGTGACTGCGCTCTTCGGCTTTCTCATCGGTCTCCCCGCCCTTCGCCTGGAAGGGCCTTACCTCTCCATCGCAACCCTGGGTTTTGGTCTCACCATCACCCGCATCATCGGCCGCATCGAGTTTTTCGGGGGCCGCCAGGGTCTTCACGCGCCGGATCTCATCATCGGGCCCTGGCGCCTGAATTCGGACCGGGACTTCTACTACCTGCTCATCACCCTCACGGTGATCATGACCCTTGTCGCGCGAAATCTGGTCAAAACCAAGGTGGGGCGGGCCTTTGTCGCCATTCGCGACGCCGACATCGCGGCACAGACCATGGGCGTCAACCTGATGTACTACAAGACGCTCGCTTTTGCCGTGAGCGCTTTCTACACCGGCCTGGCCGGTGGCCTTTATGCCTTCGTGCTCCGCTTCATCGAGCCCGAGCTTTTCGGCCTCCTCATGTCCATCCTTTTTCTCGCCATGGTGGTCGTAGGAGGGCTCGGCTCGATTTTCGGGGCCATTGCCGGCGCTATCCTCCTGTCCTGGCTGGATCTGGAACTTCGGAACATTCTCAGCATCCCCTACATGGGAGTGTGGCTTGAAGCGCTCTCCAGGAGCTATTTCTCCATCACGGGGGTCTCGAACATCCAGTATATTCTTTACGGTTTCATCATGGTCCTGATCATGCTCTTCGAGCCCCTGGGTCTTTTCGGCCTCTGGATCCGGACCAAGATCTATTGGCGAACGTGGCCGTTTTAAAACAGTAAGCAGTATGCAGTAAGTAGTAAGCAGAAAAAGACAGGAGACGAGAGACAGAAGGAAACCAGGGATCACGAAAGCGCGAAAAAAGCGAAGACATGCAACCGGCAACGTGCGACATGCAACGGACAACATGCAACCCACAATGGACCCCGTAGGCCTATGACCGATTTCCTTCAAATGATTGCGAGCGGCATTGCGGTGGGCAGTTCCTATGCCCTCATGGGACTCGCCATGGTCATCATCTACAAGACCTCGGAGGTGGTCAACTTTGCCCAGGGCGAAATGGCGCTTCTCTCCATCTTTCTCACCTACATGATCCCGGAGTTTCACGGCGTGCCCTATTATGCGGCCTTCCCCGGCGCGCTGCTTTTTGCCGTGTTCCTCGGCTGCTTCCTGGAGTTTGCCGTCCTCAGAAGGGCCAAGGAGCCGAACGTGCTGGGGATGATCATCATCACCATCGGCATCGAGATGATTCTCATGGGGTTCGTGTCCTGGAAATTCGGCGCCGACCAGAAGACCATGCCCTTTCCCATCGGCCCTTACGAAAGCGTCGCCATCGGGGAAGTCTTCGTCAGTTCCCTGGAGGTCCTGACCTTTGTCACGGCCATCGCCCTGATGACGGTCCTCTTCTTTTTCTTCCGGTATTCCAAGCTGGGGGTCGCCATGAAAGCCACCCAGCAGAACAGCACAGCCGCGCGCCTCATGGGCATCAAAACCAAACGCATTCTCATGATCACCTGGGGGATCTCCTCCCTGGTGGGCTGCACCGCCGGCCTGCTCATCGCCCCGACCACCATGCAGCCTTTCATGATGTGGGACCCCATGCTCAAAGGCTTTGCCGCAGCCGTAATGGGCGGGATGACCTCTCTGCCGGGCTCGGTTTTCGGCGCCTACCTGATCGGCATTATTGAGAACCTTTTCGGGGGTTACATCTCCATTGAGTTCAAGTCCGTTGTCGCCTTCTTTATCATTGTCGTGGTGCTGTGCGTGAGGCCGAGCGGGCTCTTTGCCCGCCACTTTGTAAAAAAGGTTTAGGCCAGGGGTTTTTGTCATCAACTTTTTACGAGAAAGGAGAGCGCTATGAAGAGGAAGGGAATTTGGGTTGCGTCACTGGCATTGGCACTGTTTCTAGCCTTGGCTTTCGGAGCTGCCGCGGAAGAGGGGGTTACGGACACCACGATCAACATCGGGCAGTGGGGTCCCCAAACAGGCCCGGTTGCTGCATGGGGTTCCGTGGCAAGGGGGACAGGAGTCCTCTTCAAAATGATCAATGATGAGGGAGGCATCCACGGCAGGAAAATCGAATATCACATGTTCGACGATGCCTACAACCCTGCCAAGACCGTGGCCGGCGTCAAAGAGCTTCAGGAAGGGAAGGGAATGTTCGGATGGGCTTGCGGCGTTGGAACTTCACCCGGATTAGCCGTGAAAGAGTATCTCATGGAACGAAAGATCCCCTGGGTAGGGCCGGCAGCCGGATCTCTCCACTGGATCTCCCCGCCCCAAAAGCACCTTTTTGCCGTGTATCCTCTTTACTATTCGGAGGCGCAGATTCTGGCCAAGTATGCGGCCGCCACCATGGGGAAAAAAAAGGTGGCGATAGTCTACCAGAATGACGACTACGGCAAGAACGGCGTGGCCGGCGCAGAGAAGCAGCTCGCCAAGCTCGGGCTAAAGCTCGTAGCACAAGTGCCTGCTGAGGTCGCGGACACCGATATGAAACCCCACGTGATGCAACTGAGGAAAGCAGAAGCCGATGCAGTTCTTCTCTGGGTGGGACCAGGGCAGGCCGCTCGTATAGTCGGCACCGCCGTAGCGATGCAATACCAAACACAATGGCTCAGCACAAGCACCTGCTCCGATTTCCCTTTTATGTTTACCATCACGAAGGGACTCTGGAAAGGAGTCATCGCAGCGACTTTTGGGGAGCTTCCGGACTCCACTTCTCCCCTCATGGTAAAGTACAAGAAAGCTTTTGACAAATACGCTGCCAAGGACGAAAGGTGGGGCATTTTCTTTTATGCCGGGATCGGGTTTGTAGAACCTATGATCGAAGGCCTTAGGAGAGCAGGCAGGGATCTGACCCGCGAGCGCTTTGTTAAGGAGATGGAGGGGATCAGAGATTTCAAAGGCGTACTGGGCCGGATCGATTATGCCCCCTTTGATCCGAAGGATGTGTATTCGAGGCAGGGACAGAAGGAGGTGTTCCTTGTCGAGTGTCTGGACAACGGCGGGTACAAGCAGTTGACGGACTGGATGGAACCGGATTGATGAAACAATGTTCCCCCCTCCCCCTTCTCCAAAGGGGATTGGGGGGATTTCACCTTGATGGCGCCAAAATTTCACGGTTTCTTGCACAGACATCTATGACCTATTTTAAAGTGGAAAACCTTTCCATCTCCTTTGGAGGCATCGAAGCTCTCCGGGACGTCCATTTCGACGTCAAGAAGGGGGAGATCTATGCCATCATCGGCCCCAACGGTGCGGGCAAGACCACACTTTTCAACTGCATCAACGGCATTTACAAGCCCGGAAAAGGAAGCATTTTTTTCAAGGACAGGGAAATCCAGGGAAAGCGGCCGGATCAAATCGCCCGACTGGGGATCGCCCGCACCTTCCAGAACATCGAGCTCTTCTCCCACATGAGCACCATGGAAAACCTCATGCTGGGCCGCCACAACTTCATAAGAACCGGCCTCTTCCACGGTGCGTTGATGTGGGGCAGGCGGTCCTTTGCCGGAAAGGAAGAGATCGCTCACCGCCGCAAAGTGGAGGAGATCATCGACCTCCTGGATCTTCAGTCGGTGAGAAACAAAATGGTGAACTCTCTTCCCTACGGGATCCAGAAGCAGGTGGAGCTGGGCAGGGCGCTCGCTCTCGAACCTGAAATCATGCTCCTTGACGAGCCGTGCGCCGGAATGAACTCCGAGGAAAAACAGGACATGATCTTCTGGATCAAGGATATCCAGGACACTCTCGGGGTCACGATCCTGCTGATCGAACACGACATGAAGATGGTCATGGACATATCCGAGCGCATCCTGGTCATCAATTTCGGCAGCATGATCGCAGAGGGCGCCCCGCAGGAGATTCAGCAGAACCCCGAGGTTCTCAAGGCATATCTGGGAGAGGACGATGGACTCGGCGCCGCTGCTTGAAATCAAGAACATAGAAACCTACTACGGCCTGATCTACGCGATCCGGGGGGTCTCTCTCAGCGTGGACGTGGGAACGGTTACCGCGATCCTTGGAAACAACGGGGCCGGCAAGTCCACCATCCTGAAAACCGTGGTCGGACTCATCGAGGATCAGCCTGACAAGGGCGCCATCGAGTTCCTGGGAAGGCGCATCGACGGAAAAGACACGGAAGACATCGTGCGAATGGGGATCTCCTATGTCCCGGAAGGGAGGGAAGTCTTCAAGGAGCTGACCGTGAGGGAAAATCTCCTCATGGGCGCATACTTGAGAAAGGATCGGCTGGGAATCAAGACCGACTTCGACACCATTTACCGGCATTTCCCGGTGCTCAAGTCGCGCCAGGACCAGTGGGCCGGCACCCTTTCCGGAGGAGAGCAGCAGATGCTCAGCATCGGACGGGCCCTGATGAACCGACCCAACCTTCTTTTCCTCGACGAGCCCTCTTTGGGCCTTTCGCCGATTCTCGTCCGCGAGATTTTCAGGATCATCAGCAACATCAACGAGGAAGGGGTCACCATCCTCCTGGTGGAGCAGAACGCGAGGATGGCGCTCGCCATCGCAGATTACGGCCTCATTCTTGAGAACGGCCGCTTTGTGATGAAGGGCGAGGCCAAAGAGCTTATGGAGGACAAGGACGTCAAGGAGTTCTACATGGGCATCCGATCCGAGGAATCCGCCAAGGGATACCAGCGGTGGAAGAGGAAGAAGCGCTGGCGATGAACACCTTGAAAATTCGAAGCACGAAATCCGAAATCCCTGGCCCAGACCAGGCAAGAAGAGAAATTCTGTCGAGATTGTGAATTCATGCTCCGATTAGAACTCTTTCTTGTATCGAGAATGTCGCGCCAGGGCGGGCCGAAACAATAGCAAAACAGCAATCTCCAAAATCTAAAACAAATTTGTGCATAGGTTTGGGTTTTACAGTTTCGGTCATTCTGATTTGACGGCTTCGTAAAAAGTTTCACGCCGTCATTGCGAGGCGCGTAGCGACGTGGCAATCTCTTGGATATTCGGGCAGTATCGAGATTGCCGCGCTTCGCTCGCAATGACCAAATCTCTGTTTTCGGACTTTTTACAAGCGCATCTGATTTTGGTCATTTGAAATTTGTTTCGGATTTCGTGCTTCGGACTTCGGATTTACCCGTGATTCCATGAGGGGGCAAACAAGCCCTCCGAAGTACCGAGCCGGAATGATCGACCGAGCGGTTTGGAGCAAACAGATGGAAACAGCACCGGGCATTTTCAGAGACACGGTTCGAAAACAAGGCGAAAAAGTGGCCATGAGGAAGAAGGAGTTCGGCCTCTGGCACGACATATCGTGGAACGACTACTACAGGAAGGCAACCCACCTGGGTTCCGCTCTCATCTCCATGGGCCTTGAGAAGGGCGACTGCGTGTCCATCATCGGCGACAATTGCCCCGAGTGGGTGGTCATCGACATGGCCGTCCAGTGCGCAGGAGGCGTCGCCGTCGGCGTCTATGCCACCAACGCCTGGCCACAGGTGGAGTATGTCATCCAGAACTCCGAGTCCAAGTTCTTCTTCGTGGAAAACGAGGAACAGCTCGACAAGTGGCTCAGCTTCAGGGACAACGCGCCCCACCTGAAGAAAGTCATCGTTTGGGACCTGGAAGGCTTGAGGCATTTCGAAGACCCCATGGTCATGACCTATGAAGAGATGCTCGACCTGGGGAAAGACGCCTACGAGCGGAACCCGAAACTCATTGAAAAGAGCATGGACGAGGTGAAGCCGGAGGACGTTTCCATGCTCATCTACACCTCCGGGACGACCGGCCCCCCCAAGGGCGCCATGCTCACCCACAGGAACCTGACCTGGATGGGCCGCGCCATTACGTCGGACAACCCCATGTATGCCAAGGACGAGGTCATGTCCTTCCTTCCCCTCTGCCACGTGTTCGAGCAGCTTTTCTCGGTCCTGGGGCACATCACCCACGGCTACACCGTGAATTTCATAGAAAGCCTCGACACGGTGACGGACAACATGATGGAAATCTCCCCCACCGTGGGCTATGCCGTGCCCCGCATCTGGGAAAAGTATTACTCGGCCATCTACATCCGCATGTCCGACGCCACCTGGTTCAAAAGGATGGTGTTCTTTCTGGCCCTCAAGGTCGGGCGCCAAAGGGCCACCCTGAACATGAACTTCAAGCCGGTCCCCTCCTACCTGGAGCTGCTTTACAAACTGGCCTATTTCGCCGTTTTCAGGAAGCTCAAGGAAAGGCTGGGTTTCGAAAGGATGCGCATCGCCTACTCCGGGGCCGCGCCCATCTCCCCGGACGTCCTCCACTTCTTTCAATCCATCGGCGTCAACCTCGTTGAAGGGTACGGCCAGACCGAGGGCACGGGCGTCACCTGCGTCTCCCGGGTCGGCCGGGTAAAATTCGGCACCGTGGGACCGCCCCTTACAGGCACGGAGGTGAAGATCGCAGAGGACGGGGAAATCCTGGTCCGGTCGCCCAGCGTGTTCAAGGGGTATTTCAAGAACCCCGAGGCCACGGCCGAAACCGTGAAGGACGGCTGGCTCTACTCCGGGGACGTGGGAGAGATCGACGAGGACGGCTACCTGCGGATCACGGACCGCAAGAAGGACATCATCGTCACGGCGGGCGGGAAAAACATCACGCCCCAATACATCGAGAACAAGCTCAAGTTCAGCCCCTACATCAATGATGCCGTGGTCATCGGGGACCGAAGGAAGTTTCTCTCCTGCCTCATCATGATCGACGAGGACAATGTGGTCAAGTTTGCTCAGGACCACAAGGTCCAGTTCTCCACGTACAGGGACCTGACAAATGCGCCTGAGATCCTCAAGCTGGTCCAGGGTGAGGTGGACAAGGTGAACGAAACGCTCTCGAGGGTCGAACAGGTGAAGAAGTTCACCATCCTGCCGAAAAAGCTCTACGAGGAGGACGGCGAGGTCACTCCCACCATGAAGGTGAAAAGGAAGTACGTGAACGAGGCGTTCAAGGACCTCATTGAAGGGATGTATAAAAGAGGCGGCGAGTAGTCGGGAGATCAGTGTTAGAGTTCAGGGTTCAGGGTTCAGGGTTCAGGAGGGCCCGGTTTTGGAAATCAATTAACAGTCAAGATAATCCTAAAATTAATATTAAGAATTCAGTTTTAGCCTAGAATAATTCACCTAAAACAAAAATAATAAATTTAACAAAAAATAAATTTAATAAAACATAAAAATTTAAAATATTAAACAAAAAACAAATTATAGAGGTAATAAAATGGAACCAGTTCAACACCAAA
>JAWOJI010000458.1:0-7728 GCA_046481735.1 Desulfatiglandales bacterium
GCACATGGATGCTTGGATCCTCGGGACATCTGCCGGCGAGGGCTGGCTGCCGTAAGAATTCCTGCTTTTAGTCATATTTCTCTTGACTCCGTGTCGCGCATTCTTGACGTGTCCCTTGAGTTGGCATATAGATAAAACATACGCAGGCGGTGCGAGGAAATGGCGGATTTCAGCAAAGCTTTCAGCATCTCGGCGGCTGCGAGGGGCGGATATTCCTCGACCTCGGAGGGTGCGGAGATTTACAGGGGCATCGACAGGCGATTTCACCCGGCATGGGATGGCTGGGAGATTGTGGATGCCCTCAAGTTCGCAGCGAGCGACGACAATGAACTTCAGAACACCCTCGCACAAAATAAGAAACTCGGGGAGAAAGTTCGGAACTGGTTCAAACAGGTGCATTGGGACAGGTTTTCCGGGGATCGAATCCCGGACCAGGACATTGCCGAGGAACTGTTTGAGTCTTCCGTGGAATTGGGGGTTGAAAGGGCCGTCAACTGCCTTCAAAAGAGCCTCAATTTGTTGAATGCCGGCCGCAAAGAAAAGAGATGGATCATCGAGGACGGCCGCCTTGGAGAGGGAACGTTGCGCGCCCTGGAGATTTCTCTCAAGGAGGACGGCTCTTCCTACCTGGTCAACGTAATGAGAATTCTTCAAGCCGTTCATTATGTGAGCAGGATGAAAAATAGCCCTGAGCAGGATTCATTCGCGAGGGAGCGGCTCAGGGATTTGGTGGTGACTCGGCACAAAGTGCCGTCGAAGCCTTCTCCGCCGAAGGGTCTGAGAGTCGAGGACTGATGCATGGGCAGACACCGCCGTCTGGAGTTGATCGAAAGAATTCAGAAAGAGCGCAAATCCCTGGTGGTCGCTTATGTGCTGAGCGACGTGCCTC
The DNA here is from genome assembly GCA_046481735.1 of Desulfatiglandales bacterium. GTDB lineage: Bacteria > Desulfobacterota > DSM-4660 > Desulfatiglandales > HGW-15 > JAFGDM01. Next base: position 890 of record JAWOJI010000458.1, read on the forward strand.
AATGCGAAGGGAGCATCAGTCCGGAGGCGGTTGAGGAGTTGTACGAGGTCTTGCGTGATTTCAAGCCCCTCGGGAAAAAGCCCCTTGATCTCTTTCTTTTCGCTCGCGCAGGGGACATAACCGTCCCCTGGACCCTGGTCGGCATGATTCGGGAGATGTTTGATCTATTCAACGTGATCGTTCCCCACAAGGCGCACGGCCCCGCCACAATGATTGCACTGGGCGCCGACACCATCATCATGGGGGAGAGGGGAACCCTGAGCCCGATTGAAGCCCTTGTTCCAGAGGTTTCCTTTTGGCAAGAACACTCTTTGGAAGCACAAGGCGTCGGAGTGGAGGACGTGAAGGCTGTAATGTCCCTCATGGAAAGCTTCGGCAGGGTGCGGGAAAAGCAGAAAATCGACGGTCTTCTCCGCATCATGGAAAGAGTCCACCCACTCCTTCTGGGAAGCATGCACAAACAGGTGGAACGAATCAGGGAGGAGTGTTTGCGTCTTCTGGAAAAGAGGAAAAGGCGTTTTGGGGAAAGGAGAAACAGGAGAATCGTGCAACGTTTGATCTCGGACTCCTTTTCCTCCCACCACTACATTACAAGGACGGAAGCCAAAGAGACCGTCGGTCTCAAGCAGGTGCGAACCGAAGAGGCTCTCGAACCTCATTTCCGGGAGCTCTTGAGTCTCTATGAGCAGGAATTCACGGCGGGTGAAACCCTCCCTGCCGAGACCCGATCCGATGCATTCGATCCTGAGGAGAAGTTTTTCCCTGACCAGAAACGCGGGTTTTTGGAGTCCGAAAAAAGGTCTCGAGTTTTGATGGAGGACAGGAAGGTGCAGAAGATCAGGGAAACAGCGCCAACCATCCGGCTTGACCCACAGATTGTCCTTCCTGCCCTGGAAATCCGGTCGGATCTCACCGGGAGAGACGCCTGGGCTTTTATCGAGGGATGGTTGCAGGGAAATCTACCTGCTTTGATCGACGAGGCTTTTGTGCGTTTCAGGCGGAGTCTTCCTGTGTTGGAATACAAATGTACGTCACTGAACAGGCGGTGGGTGGATTCGTGAAATCTGGTTGAACAGATTTCATGGAGGCTTTGTTTGCCATGAGAGCCTTTCGGCTGAAGAGACACGTTCTGGACAAGCCCCTGATACTTGGAACGGAGATCGGTTTCGGACGGGAGTCCGAGTTCCTCGGAACCGTTTCCGGTCCTTCCAGGATTATTGAAGGCTGCGGTCGGATAAAGCGGCGGAGGATTTCCTGGGAGCCCTCTCCAAGCCCTGACATCATCGGGTACCGAATCTATTGGGCCTTAAACTGCGACGTTAGCTATAAATCGGAACACTTTGATATTGAAAAAGAAACCTCTTTTATTTTGCCGGATGATCTGCCTTTCTTCCCGCAGGAGGCCGGCGAACTGGAAATCGGAATCACCGCCCTCAGCCGGAGCGGCAACGAATCCGACATGGCTGTGATAGGAGCCCCTGTTGACTTTGCCCGACCCAGCATGCCTTCGAAACTGAAAATCGAAACCATCGGGGAGGGAGGGTGGTGGTAATCCCGGACTTCTACCTCTTTGTTCTCTCCTTGGGCATCTCGGGCTTCATCGTCTTCAAAACCTTCCAGTGGGTCCTTTATGAAGAAATCGGGCACGGGGCGGCTGCTTTGTTTCTGGGCTTTGCCATCCTGGTATTTTTCGCCGTGAACAACCACGATTTCTTGAAGGCTCTGGTGCTGCAGGGGGAGGACCGTTCAGCGGGGCGGAGCGCCTTAGAGGTCATGCGCAGCGAGATTCAAAGCCAAGTGGAAACGACAAGGCTTCTCGCGGAAACCGCAGGGGAAGTTGCTGAGAGCGCCCGCGAGCTGGCCACGGAAGCTCACAGAAAAGGAAAAGTTGCACTGGAGGCGGCGAGGAAGACTCACCGGAGTTCAGGGGAGATCAACTCGATCACGGCATGGGCGGCATGGGAACTGCTCATGGGGGAGTTCACGGAGTTGGAAGGATATCTGAGAAGGTGGGAAGAAAAGAACGGGCTTGCGAGAGGCCAGGGGACGGCGCTTTCTGTGACGGATCTGGCCAATAAGCTTGAGCCTTTTACCGACACTCTTCCTGAAACGATCAAGGGCCTCTATCTCAACAGACAGAGAAAATACGAGATCCTGAAAAAGATGAAGGAGAGCTCGGAGCTTTCATCATCACCGCTTGTCGATGCAGTTTTCGAGTTGCCTGCCCCTCCCCGGCTTCCGCATCTTGCCGCGCTGAAGGAAAAACCCGCCAACTACGAATAATCCAAGCCAAAGAAACGTGACGGCTTCGGCTTTGGCTAAGGCTGCTGCGAATAGACGATGTGTGTGATCACTGTGCCCACGGCTTCAAGGCTTTCGGGACTGCAGTTTTCCGGGATATCCTGGTGAGTGTGCCAAAACCGGTGGGTTTTGTCCGGATAGTCGAAGTCAATGATGTTGATGGTTTTAATGCCCGCCTCGTTCAGGGGAATATGGTCATCGTAGATTGCATCTCCCACTTTTGAGGCAAAATGGGGGATTCCGAGTTCCTTTGCCTTGTTCCACACGAGGTCCACGATATCCGGAGCAAAGTGAAGGGAATTCTTTTCCTTGGGAATTTCGAGAAGTTTGTCCCCCACCATGTCCAGGAGGATGCCGAAACGGGGGCGATAATCCGCGGCCATTTGACGGACAAAAAACCGGGACCCCAGGAGATAGTTGGCCAGATCGCCCTCCTTGCCGTAATCCTCGCCGTCAAAAAGAACGATGTCGACCCCTGTGGGCGGCGGCACAGCTTTCATCAGATCGGCAAGGTGCAGCAGGACGGCCACCCCGCTTGCGCCGTCGTTGGCCCCGAGAATGGGCTGGTTCCGACGCATGGGGTTCGGGTCGCGGTCCGCCCGAGGCCTGGTGTCCCAGTGAGCGGAAAGGAGAATGCGCTCCTTCAACTCTGGGCGAAAGGAGGCGATCACGTTGGTGAGCCAGAGTTGATCGTTTTCATACCCCCTGTGGTTGAAGTGCTGGAGGCGGACCTGATCCGCGGAGCGGCGAAGTGTGTCGGCAAGAAACTTGAGGCACTCGGTGTGGCCCCTGGAATTGGGGTTGCGGGGGCCAAAGTCGGTCTGCTTGATGAGGTAGTCAAAAGCTTCCCTTCCGCTGAAGGCGGGGATCGGTTCCGGGGTTCCTTCCTGCGCAAACAGGATGGAAGCCAAGAGGGCCAGAGCAAATGAGATGGACCGCATCATGCGAGGGAGTGTAGCCCGGAGCACGCGGGCAAGACAAGGAAAAAGGAATGTCCGTAGGTTGTGCTTGAATAAACGGAAATAGGACTTGCTCTCTCCCTCGGTTTCCGGGTAGAAATAAAAGTGGGCGCTCGTCCGGAGCGCACTCAATATGCAAAGCCGAATTTCGGGAGGGCTGAAATGCAAAAGCGCAGGAAACTGGGAAGAGGGGTGGCGATTGTGGGCGCGGGCATGTCCAAATTCGCCATGTTCAAAGACAAAGACTCCAAGGACCTCTTTGCAGAGGCCTATCGGGAAATGGTGGCTTCCGTGGACAAGGGGGTGGACCCTGCGGATATCGATGCCCTGTATCTGGGGAATTTCTCGAACGACTACTTTGCCCACCAATCCCACTGGGGGCCAATCATTTCCGACATCATCGGCCACGCGCCAAAACCGGCTACCAGGACGGAAGGGGCCTGCGCTTCCAGCGCCCTCGCCCTTAGAGAGGGTGTCTTCGCCATTGCCTCGGGTTTCTATGACATGGTGCTGGTAGGGGGTGTGGAAGACATGTCCAAGCGGACCACCGAGGAGGTGGCGGAAGGGCTTGCCCTGGCAACGGTCCCTTATGAGGGGAGAGTGGGGTTCACCTTCCCCGGCGTTTTCGGCGCCGTCGCGACCGCCTATTTCGCGAAATACGGGGCCAACCGGGAGCACCTCATGAATGTGACTATTAAGAGCCACAACAACGCCCCTCTCAATCCAAAGGCCCAGTTTCCCCTGACCATTCGGGACATGATGAACGCCAAGACGGAAAGCCTGAAGAAGAAGGGGCAGCCGGTTCCCGAATGGAAGGACGAGAAGGATTTCTTGTGGGATCCGAAAGCCAATCCATCGGTGGCCTGGCCTATGCACCTCTTTGACTGCTGCCCGATCAGCGACGGGGCGAGCTGCGCCCTTCTGGTGGCCGAAGAAATCGCTCGGAACTTCACGGATGATCCCATCCACGTGGTGGGCATCGGCCAAGGGAGCGGCAGGGGCTTTCATGCAAGCGCGGATATGACCTATTTCGAAGCCACCCGGTATGCGGCCCAGGAAGCCTACGGGCTCTCCGGGCTCAAGCCGGAGGATGTGCAGTTTTCGGAAGTGCACGACTGTTTTTCCATCGCGGAAATCCTTCATATCGAGGACCTGGGTTTCTTTAAGCCGGGGGAGGGGTACAAAGCGGTGGCCGAAGGGGCCACAAGGCTCGACGGGCCCAAACCCATCAACACCTCCGGCGGACTGAAGTGCAAGGGCCATCCTGTGGGTGCCACAGGGACCTCGCAGATCTACGAGGTGTGGACCCAACTCAGGGGAAAAGCCGGAAAGAGGCAGATCCCCATCAAGGGCCTGCGCGTAGGGGGGGCTCACAACCTCGGCGGCACAGGCGGAACCTGCACGTTCACGATTCTGGAAAGAAAATAACCGTTCAGGGTTTGAAGGTTCAAAGGTTCAGGGTTAGACGGTGAACCTTTGAACCTTCAGGAAAGGAGATAAGGCGATGGAAGAGAGGCCTTTCAGCGATACATCGTACAACCAGTATCTCAACGAAGAAAAACTCATGGGATCACGGTGCAAGGGATGCGGGGCCAGGTACGTTCCTCCGCGGCCTCTTTGCGTCCAGTGCCAAAAGTCCGACATGGAGTGGGTGGAGATGAAGGGAAAAGGGAAGCTGGCGGCCTTCACCTGCATCACCATCGCTCCACCCTTCATGATGGCCCAGGGATACAACCGGAAAAACCCATACTACTCAGGAGTGGTGGAACTGGACGAAGGGGGACGCGTGGATGCCCGCATCGAGGGCGTGGACACGGCCCATCCCGAGAACGTCAAGGTAGGCATGCCCATGAAGGTGAAGTTTCTGCACCGGGAAGGGATTGAGCCAAAAGAGACCTACCTGGCTTTTGAGCCGGCGTAGCGATTTCAGAGGGACGAATCTATGCGGCTGAAAGAAAGAGTTTGTCTCATTACAGGGGGGGCGGCGGGCATCGGCAAAGCAACGGCCGAGATTTTTTCAAGAGAAGGGGCCAAAGTTGTGCTGGCTGACGTGAACGAAGAAGCCGGCCGGGCGGTTGTGCGCCGGCTTGCTCCTGATTCACTCCGATTGAGAGGGTAAGAGATCCAGCGACCGAACAACCCCTTCTTGGGTGTTCAACTCCAGCATGGCGCTGCATCCAAAACATTTGACCGGTCCGGCATAGTTCTCGAAGATTTCGTGATCCAGGTTGATCTCCCTTTCACAGCAAAGGCACTTGATCTTCATTCTCTTGCCCTCCCTGTCCGGCATGTTTCAGGAAGCAATCCTTACTTCTCCTGGTCAAGTGATCGAGAAGGTCTCCTTGCGTTCCGTATTATGGTACAAAATGGGGTCTCGTGTCAAGGGGGATTCCCTGGGAATCCTCTCCCTGAAACTCCTGAGGCGCTCTTCCATTTCCTGAAGTGTTTCAACTGGTTGGTCCAGGCCTGCCGGCTCGACCCTCCCCTGATAGCGCGTCAGATCTGTTCCGCTACATGGAGACCCGCCGCGTGGCGCCGTGGCCCTTACAGAAAGCTCGCCAGGGGCGTGATCTCGATGCCCTCGGCAACGAGGGTTTCCCTGATTTTCTTGGTCAAGGCGACTGCTGTGGGATTGTCGCCATGGACGCATATCGTATCCGCAGTCAGTTGAATTTCAGTGCCGTCTATCGCCGTCACCGTCCCCTCCTTGACCAGTTTGAGGATTCTCGATGCGGCAAGATCCTGGTCATGGATGACGGATCCGGGCTCTTTCCTGGAGACAAGAGATCCGTCGGGATTGTAAGCCCTGTCCCCGAAGAACTCGAAGGCGACGCGGATGCCGTGGCGGGCGCCTATCCTTGCCAGGTCCTCCCTGTTTCTTCCGGCAAGAACAACCAGAATGAGACGAGGATCAATTCGTGAAAGAACCTCGGCGGATGCGTCCCATATGGCCTTGTTCTTAACGGCCATGTTGTAGAGTGCGCCATGGGGCTTCACGTGCTGCAGGCTCAGACCTTCCATGGCTGCGAAAGCATGGAGCGCTCCTACCTGGTAGGCGATGTAGTCCTTGATTTCCTCCATGGAGGTATCCATGTTGCGGCGTCCAAAACCAAGAAGGTCTGGGAACCCGGGATGAGCTCCCGGCGCCACCCCATGCTTCTTGGCAAGGGCCATGGTGATCTTCATTACCGATGGATCGCCGGCGTGAAACCCGCAGGCGATGTTTGCGGAACTGATGAGGGGAATGACTGCTTCATCCATGCCGAGCTTGTAGGCGCCGAAACTTTCCCCCACATCGGAGTTGAGATCTATCCTGTTGTGGCGTGTCATGCCTGCCCTCCTGTTTCACCTGACGACCAATGCTTGGAAGATTGGCGCCCTCTTGCGAATTGGAACCATACCACAAAGGCTTCACGGCAATCAACCTCTTAGGGGCGGCGCCTTTTGGGCCTTTTTCTGCGCCAGGAGAGTTGGCAAGTTTTCCTAAATCCACCGTCTAATTCGGGTTCACCGAATTGAATCAAACGGTTGGGCAGGATGCCTGATCACCAGGAAGGCATCAGATGCAAGGCTTCCGAA
>JAWOJI010000312.1:0-2928 GCA_046481735.1 Desulfatiglandales bacterium
CTTCAGCCTTCCGTATGATCAGGAAAATCGGAAGGACCCATCTCCAGGACGCTGTCCCTGTCAGCCTCGGCCAGGAGTTCAGCGGGTATGGGAGGCAGGTGGAGCTCGGTGTCGAGCGGCTGAACGGGGCAAGGCCGAGACTTACAGAACTCGCTTTGGGCGGTACGGCCGTAGGAACAGGAATCAATACCCATCCTGAATTTGCCGCCAGGGTCATTGCAGGAATAGCCTCCGAAACAGGCATTTCGTTCAGAGAGGCGGTCAATCATTTCGAGGCTCAAGCGGCTCAGGATGCAGTGGTGGAGACAAGCGGCGCCCTTAAGACGGTTGCGGTGAGTTTCATTAAGATCGCCAATGACATCAGATGGTTGTCTTCAGGGCCGCGTTGCGGCCTCGGGGAGATCGCCCTTCCGGGTCTTCAGCCCGGTTCCTCTATCATGCCCGGCAAGGTGAACCCCGTTATCCCTGAGGTGGTGCTGCAGGTTTGCGCTCAGGTCATAGGCCACGACAGCGCCATCACCTTGGGCGGGCAGTGGGGCAATTTTGAACTCAATGTGATGTTGCCCATCCTTGCCTATGATCTTCTCCAGTCCATCCGATGGCTTGGCGAAGCCGCCGCCTCTTTTGCGGAAAAGTGTATCCAGGGCATTGCAGCAGACAAAGACAAATGCGCCTCCTATCTTGAACAGAGCCTAGCCCTGGCCACAGCGCTGGTCCCGCACATCGGCTACGATCGGGCCGCGGCTCTGGCAAAGAAGGCTTTCGACACCCACAGGACGATCCGGGAAATCGCTGTGGAGGAGCGAGTTTTGCCGGAGGGGCAAATTCACGGCTTGTTGGACAAGGCTCTGAGTGAATGATGTTTCCTGCCGCCTGCATTTTTGATACGGAGAGCGACGGAAACATGGAGGACTTGTCTGCCGGGATCGAAGCCTTGACCAATCCGCCCGAAATTCAGTATCCCGTTGCCGATCACTTGGAACTCGATCACCGGGGCTGCCTCGTCATTCCACTCTGCCACGGGGAACCATGGCCCTGGGAAGCGGTTCGCACGGGTGAGACCATCTCAGGAGAAGCATGATGACGGATCTGCCAAAGAACAAAACCAAGATCGTTTGCACCATAGGGCCTGCATCGGAATCCCGACAAATCATGGAACAGATGCTCTTGGCGGGGATGAACGTGGCTCGCCTGAATTTTTCCCATGGGGACGCTGCGTGGCACAAAAGGGTGATTGAAACTCTTCGGGTAGCCTCCCTCTCCACGGGACGACGCGCGGCGATCATGGCCGATCTGAGCGGACCGAAAATGCGGATTGGAAAACTGAGAGAGGAACCTGTGGAACTGGAGGCGGGCGAGACCTTCACCCTCGTTACCAAAGAAATCCTTGGCGATGTGAACAGGGCCTCGGTGAGTTTTTCCCGTCTCCCCGAGGCTGTGAAAACAGGAGATGCCCTTTATCTGAATGACGGGTTCATTCAATTGGAGGTGCTTGCCGCCACCGCCGATGAAGTGCGGTGTAAGGTAGTTGTGGGAGGAGAGTTACGTTCCAGGAAAGGGCTCAATTTGCCCGGTATCGATCTGGGAATATCCGCCTTTACCGACCGGGACCGGGAATGCCTTCGTTTTGCTCTTGAAAACGGCGTTGATGCGGTCAGTCAATCATTCGTGGAATCAGGGGCAGACATTGCCGCTGTGCGCAGGGCGGCCAAAGAAATGGGGCACGCTCCCTTTATTCTCGCAAAGATCGAACGGCTAGGGGCTCTCGACCGAATGGAAGAGATCCTTCGGGAGGCTGACGGGATCATGATTGCAAGGGGGGACCTGGGCGTCGAAATACCTATCGAGCAGATGGCGGTGGTTCAGAAGCGATTGATGGGGCAGGCGAATCTGCTCGGAAAACCCGTGATCACAGCGACCCAGATGCTCGAGTCCATGACAACCTACCGAAGACCTACTCGAGCCGAGGCAACGGATGTGGCGAACGCAATCCTGGATGGGACAGACTGTGTGATGCTCTCCGGAGAATCCGCCATGGGGAAGTATCCTGTTGAATCTGTTGCCATGCTTTCCAGAATCGCGGCGGCTATCGAACCGCACCGACCTGCATCACGAGTCCGGGATTCCTTGAAACAGGCTCGGCGGGAGGAGAGGGTCAGTCTGACACAATTGATCGCGTCCAGCGTGGACGCCGCGATGGAAAGCGTCACACCCGCGGTGGTTATGGCGCCCACCCGAAGCGGAGCGACGGCCAGAAGCATTGCCCGGTACAGGCTTCCTGTGTGGATCGCGGGTGTAAGCTCCCAGGAGGCGACGTGCCAAAACCTGCAGTTCTCCTATGGCGTTTTCCCTGTGTGCGAGCCGAATCATCCGGAGGACTGGCGGAACTTCGCAAAGAAATGGCTTCAGGATCACGGGGTGAAGGGGGATCTTGTGATCCTCACGGAAGGGCCGTCTTCAAAACATCCCGACGCGAACAACCGGATGGAACTGATGGATTTAGGAAGAATGGAATAACGAAGAGCGGCCCACGGCCCACGGCCCACGGTTTTATTTCTTTCCTTGTACCGTGCGCCTTGCTCCGCGGCCCACTTTGAGTATATTGCAATATGCCGCTCTATCCTTTTGGAGGATGCCCATGCTTGAAACTGAGCTCGATCTGAACATTTTGAAACTGGGGGAGGGGATTCGGGCCTCCCCCAGTTTCAAAATGTTCAGATCGAGCTCAGTTTCAAGCATGGGTATCCTCCAAAAGAATAGAGCGGCATATTGCAATATACTCAAAATGGGCCGCAGAGCACGACGCACGGTACAAGGAAAAGAAATAAATATCCGGGTCCAGGCGGCCCGGTTTTGGTCTCTAAGCCCAGAAGGCATGATTTGCGAGTGTAGCGCCGCCAAAATCCGAAATCCGAATATCGAAATACG
>JAWOJI010000221.1:0-3972 GCA_046481735.1 Desulfatiglandales bacterium
TGTTCAGTGTTCAACGGATACGATAAGTGTTCAGGGCAAATCATTCACAACTTGCTACCCACCGGCGCTCCCCTTTCGGCAAATGTTTTTCAAGGGTTTTCTCCAATCCATTCAGCATACGGATACACTCTCTATAACGGTTTCGATACTTGCTGTAGACGGACGGTTCAAGATAGCCTTTGAGTTTTGCGATGAACAGGTGGTGAATCGTTTCCCCCGCTTCGCCTCTGCTGCGGTTGATGCCTTCAATCTTATTCCGAATATGCCGATCATCATGCTTTTCAGCCAACTGTGCAGGAGAAATGTTCGAAGACCGCCGAACTTGAGATCCAAGTTCGTAACGCTCTTCCTGAGACCATTCGTGGCTCAGATCGCACACTTCAATATGAAGCTCACAAAGTCTCCGATAGACATCTAAATCCTCCACATCCATGTAGGTCTTCTCCACGATGGTGCCCTTTCTCTTTTTTCACTCCTGGACCCTTGACCTTGAACCCTGAACACTGAACACTTATAGGACTCATCGCTTTCCCCTACCGGCGGGAATCAAAGGCATTACATACTCCAAAATCTCCTTCTCCAGGGCGTTCACCGATTGCGTTGCATCGACAACCGCAAATCTCTTGCGGTCTTTTCGTGCCAGACTGAGATAGCCTTCCCGCACTTTCCTGTGAAATGCGATCTTCTCTCGCTCGAACCTGTCCTGGCCCTTGTTGTTCCGGGAAGTGGCCCTGGCAAGCCCCACCTCGACCGGGCAGTCGAGAAGGAAAGTGAGGTCGGGAACAAGACCCTGAGCCGCTTTTTTATTGAGGTCCAGGATCAGCCTTCTGTCCTGCCCCCTGGCAAACCCTTGGTAGACCACTGTGGCATCGAAAAACCGGTCGCTCACGACCCAGAGGTTTCTCTCCAGTGCCGGCTTGATGACCTCTTCCACGTGCTGGGCCCTGTCCGCTTCGTATAGCATCAGTTCTGCGAGAGCCGTCAGCCCCTTGTTCCTGGAATCGAGCAGGATCCTGCGAATCTTTCGACCCACAGCCGTTCCCCCGGGTTCAAGGGTTGCCCTGCACGGAATCCCCTCTTTCTGCAGATTCCGTGTCAGTCGCTTGATCTGGGTTGTTTTTCCGCACCCTTCGATGCCCTCAAAAGTGATAAACAAGCAAACCTCCCCTTGGCTGATGGAAAAGTGAGTATAGTGGAATGGATAGGGTTTGTGCAACCATCCATTCCAAAAAGCACGAAAGGGCAAATCTAATTTTGTTGACAAAAAAACCAAAATAGCTTCTCTTACCAAAATACCTTTGGCCCTTAGCCTGGTTTTTTCCCTTTAAGGGAGTGAAAACAATAGATTGGCCACCTTTCCGATCACCCTCAACCGGAGGTGTTCCCATGGCTGGAAGCAAAATCAAAAAGGGAAAGCCGGACAAGAAAAAACCGCCGGTTAAGAAGGTCTCCAAGGGACCTGAAAAAAAGGAGAAAAAGAAGGCGCCCCTCAAGAAAAAAGTGCAAAGCATCCCAAAGAAAACCGTGAAAACGCCTGCACCAAAACCTACGGGGCCGACCTCGCAAAAAATGAAAAAGACCAAACCAAAAGAAGATGATTTTCGCTCCGCTTTTATGAGCAGCCTGGAAGCCAAGAGAAGGGAGCTCAAGGAAACCCTCGAACGGCTCATGCACAGCCGCAAGGAGTATGAAGGGGAACTCACCGCAGGTGACTACATCGATGAGGTCGATGACGCCCAGCGGGAAATCTCCGCGTACAGCCAGTTCAGCCTGATTGAACGAAAGCATAAAGAACTCCAGAAGATCGACTATCTCATCAACAGGATCGAGAACGAGGAGGACTTCGGCCTGTGCGAGGAGTGTGGGACGCCTATTCCCCGGGAGCGCCTCCTGATTGTCCCCGAGACGACTCTTTGTGTTGCCTGCCAGAGGGAACTCGAAAAAATGGACCAGAGAAAATCCATGGCTTCAAGAGTCTCGTCCGCCATGGGCCCCAATCGGCGGGCGGTGGTCTGGGAAAGCGCCGAAGCGATGGAAGAGGATGATGCCCTTGTCGAGTACCATATCGGGGACGTACCCGGTATGGATGTGGAAGAAACAGAAACCCCGGTGGACGACAAGGAAGAGAAGTAGTTGAACTAAGGCTCACCACAGAGAAACAGAGAACACAGAGGGGTAATTCATTTTTTCGCCTATCGGGAGATACCGATAGGCGAAAAGAACCTCTTGAATCAAATTCATGTCACAACCCTTTTCATGACAGTTTTCTGATGACTCGGGGTAACGCGAGAATTTGGATCCTCTTGGCTCGCAGGCGACTGCAGTCAATGGACAGAGCCTTTTTGTTTGTCGGTATCTCCCGACAAACAAAAACCTTTCTCTGTGCCTCTGTGGTGAATTTTATGTCATGGGGCGAACGGAGGGGAAAAGACTCTTGTCCGTGTGGGGGATAAACCTCGCGGCGCTGAAAAGATTCATGAACTCCTGGTTCACGTTCAATTCCACATAGGTGATCCTGTCCCGTATTTCACGGATCCTTTTTACCCCTTTTCTTGAAACAAGCGCTTCTGTGGCGCCTTCCAGCGACGTGTTCCCAAGAGGTTCGTACCGCTCCAGGGGAAGGTCCGGAACCATCCCGATCGCGATGGCGGATCGTGGATCGATATAGGTTCCGAACGTCCCGGCAATATAGAAGCGCCCGATGTCCTTCATGGAGACATTCAGCATATTCGTGATCGTCGCGAGGATCGTGAACATCGCGGCTTTTGACCGAAGAAGCGCGTCAATGTCCGTCTGGGCCAGCGTGAGGTCGCGACCGGTTGCGGAATCTTCGGCCCGCACCACCACGAAATGATGAGAGCCGTCCATATCCCGGAGCCTCTCCCCGCAACGTTCGACCACAAACTTTCCCCTGAGATCGATCATCCCCGCCAGGTAGAGTTGCGCCGCAAGATCGATGAGGCCGGAGCCGCAAATGCCCGCGGGCGGCTTGTTTCCGATGGTCCTGATCGTGACCTCCAGCGAGGCCGGGTCGATTCGCACCTTGTCGATGACGCCGGGACCGGCCATCATGCCCATGCTCGCCACACCCCCTTCCAGGGCAGGCCCTGCTGCGCCGGCGCACGCCGCCAGCCAATCCCTGTTGCCCAGCACCACTTCTGCATTGGTCCCCACGTCCACGAGGATGGACAGGTCTTCCCTTTCCGCCATGCCTGAAGCCATGACGCCTCCAATCAGGTCGCCTCCGAAATAGCTGCCCACATTGGGGAAGATGAGCACCGGCGCCTCGGGGTGGATCGTGATGCCCAGTTCCGATGCTTTGAATAACGGGGGAGCGTTGATCGCGGGGATGTAAGGCTCGCGGCAGAGCCAGTAGGGGTCGAGTCCGAGAAGAAGGTGGGTCATGGTGGTGTTCCCGGCCAACGCCATGCCGGCGATGTCCTTCGGGGAGATGTCTTTTCTTTGGGCAATCTCACGGATCTCGCTGTTCAATCCGTCCAGAACAAGCCTTTGAAGCTCGGCCAGGCCTCCGGGTTTCGCGGCATGATGAATGCGGGTCAGGATATCCGCGCCGATATCGGCTTGGGGATTGAGAAACGAGGTTTCACCGGCCCGCTCGCCGGTCGCGAGATTCACGAGACGGACCACAACGGTCGAGCTTCCCAGGTCAACCGCAAGGCCGAGCAAAGGGCTTTCTCTTTTGGAGGGGCGAAGATCGAACATGACCCGCCTGGTCTCCTCCTCGTAGAAAAGGGCATCCACATCGTAGCCGTGTTCCCTCAGGAACGCCGGCGCCCGTCTCGTGAGCGAAAGCTCCGGGACGATCTTGGGTCCCGGGAATTCCCTCTCCATCTCATTGATCAGGCGATCCACGTCCCCGGTGTTGTTCTTCAAACCGGGCGGCGTCATTTTCATGGAAACCGCCCTGATCCATCCCTCTTTGTCGCCGCTACCTCGCATGGATCCTCTCAA
>JAWOJI010000231.1:0-12641 GCA_046481735.1 Desulfatiglandales bacterium
GCGTTCAAGGTGTTCATCGACCCCAAGTCGGACCACAAGGGCGTGAGGTACCAGCACCAGGGAGAAGAATTTATCTATGTCCTCAAGGGGAAGATTGACGTGATGGTTGGGGAGAACAAGAACACTCTTTCCCCGGGGGAAAGCATTCATTTCAACTCCTCCATTGTTCACAAGCTTCGCAACATCAGCAGGGAAAAGGCGGAGCTCCTGGTGGTTCTCTACACCCCCTAGATCCACGGAAAAGGAAATCAACATGGGTTTTGAACTGACCGAAGAACAGAAAATGATCCGCGCGATGGTGCGTCAATTCGCGCGGGAAGAAATCCTGCCCTCCGCTTCGGAGAGAGACCGCACCAGGGAGTTCCCCAGGGAAAGCCTGCGCAAGATGGGCGAACTTGGCCTTCTGGGCATGAACGTGCCCCAGGAGTACAACGGAGCCGGGGTTGACACGGTGAGCTATTCCCTGGCCCTTCAGGAGGTCGCCTATGCCTGCGCCTCCACGGCCGTGATCATGTCGGTTCACAACTCGGTGGCCTGCGGGCCGATTTACCTTTTCGGTTCCCCCTACCTCAAGGAACGGTACCTGAAGCCTCTGGCTGCGGGGAAGATGATCGGCTCCTTTGCTCTCACCGAACCGGAAGCCGGCTCGGATCCTGCCAGCCAGAAAACCAGGGCCTCAAGAGACGGAGAGGACTACCTCATCAACGGAAACAAGATTTTCATCACCACGGGCAAGAACTCGGACGTGACGGTGGTCACGGCCTACACCACGCGCGAGAGGAAGCATCGCGGCATCAGCGCCTTTGTGGTGGAAAAGGGGATGCCGGGGTTTTACGTGGGAAAAGTAGAAGAAAAAATGGGGCTTTGCGCTTCGGACACCGTGGAGCTGGTTTTCGAGGATTGCCGGGTTCCGAAAGAAAACCTCCTGGGCAGAGAAGGGGACGGCTTCGTCATCGCCATGACGTCCCTGGACGGCGGCAGGATCGGTATTGCCTCCCAGTCCGTTGGCCTGGCCCAGGCCTGTCTCGACGCCGCAGTCGCCTATGCCAAGGAGCGAATTCAGTTCGGTAGGCCGATTGCCCAGTATCAGGCCATTCGTTGGATGGTTGCGGACATGGCGACTCAAATCGAGGCGGCACGGCTCCTGACTCTGAACGCAGCAGCCAAGAAAGACCGGGGGGAAAACTTTTCGGCCTCCGCTTCCATGGCCAAAGTTTTTGCCTCTGAAATGGCGAACCAGGTGGCTTACCATGCCCTGCAGATTCACGGCGGTTACGGCTACATGAAGGATTTTCCCGTGGAGAGATACTATCGCGACGCCAGGGTTTTCACCCTCTACGAGGGAACCTCTGAAATCCAACGAACGGTGATTTCGAACAGCCTCCTGGGGAAGTGACGGCGCGAACGCCGTTCGTGAAACATGGAGCGAGCCTTCGAAGGGTACAGCGAGTTCATTCCTTTTTTTTCCGATTTCCAGGATTGCCTGCAGACACCCCTGCCCCAGCACCTTCGCGTCAACACCCTGAAAATCAGCACATTACCACTCCTCCGGGCGCTGGAAAGGAAAGGGATCTTCCTGAAGGCCGCATTGGATTCAGAGACGCCCCTTTTTCTGGCCCCGGAAGGAACATCGCTCGGGAGGTGGCTGGAATACGCTCTGGGTTACATCCACCCCCAAGCGCTGACTTCCTGTGCTGCCTCCCTTTTCCTGGGGCCTGAAACAGGATCCTACGTCCTCGACCTCTGCGCCGCTCCAGGGGGCAAGACCTCCCATCTCTCTCAGTTGATGAAGGGGGAGGGACTCATCGTAGCAAACGAGCTGCATCGAAAAAGACACATGCCGCTCATGAACACCCTTTCGAGGCTGGGCGTCCTGAATGCGGTGCTGACGGGATACCCGGCTCAGGAGTTCCCCTTCAGGGGGAAATTCGACTATGTTCTGGCGGATGTGCCCTGTTCAGGGGAAGGAACGTTTCGCTACGGCCGCGATCATTTTCCGGAAAAAACCAGGGGAAGCCGTCCCAATGTTTGGGAAACTCAGAGACGGATCATTCTTAGGGGCTTCGACTTGCTCAAGGAAGGGGGGCAAATGCTTTATGCCACATGCACGTACAACCCCGAAGAGAACGAGTCGGTGGTGGCCCACCTCCAAAAGCACAGGGATGCTGAAATCATGAAAATCGACAGCCCGCTGCCTTTTTTGCCCGGGCTTTCTGGATGGAATCGAGAGACCTACGGCGAGGACATGAAAAATGCAGCGAGATTCTACCCTCATTATGTCAACTCAGTGGGATTCTTCATGGCCAAAATTGGCAGAAGAAGGTGAACGGTTTTTCCTCACACGCTACATGGAAGAGCGTTTTGGGATTCCCGTCTCTGTTTTTCACGACTGGGTTTTTTTCAAACATCAGCAAAGCTGGTGGGTCGTGAGGAACAAGTCACAGGCGCCGCTGCCCCGGAAGCTCAAGGTCAACATGGTGGGATTGAAGGCTTTCCAAAAGGTCGGGGCCTTCGTAAAGCCCACCACGCGGGTCATCCAGCTCCTGGGGCCGGATGCCAAGAAGTCGAAACTCGACATCACCGAATGTGAACTGAAAAGGCTTCTGGGAAAAGAGGCCCTTGATTATGCAGCTTCAGGGTTTGAAGACGGCTACGTCATTCTTTGTCTTGGATGTTACGTGCTGGGTCTGGGTCTCCTGATCCGCGGGAAACTCAGGAGCCAGATCCCCAAGAAGGATTTAAAATTCTATGACTTGGATGGGTGAAGGGTGCATAAGCCGAGACACGTTCGATGTCGCGAATTTCCTGAGCTGGAAAATATGAGGCTTTCTCCGGACAGACTCTTTATTTCGAACCCTGCACAAAAAACTGGGCAGACTGCACAATTTTCTGTGCAATTCACAAGGAGAGTCCCTGCTGCAGCCGGGCCGGACTCATGACGCTTGAAAATGCAAGCATTCGGTTTTTAAAGGTTTCAGGGGTAAAAACCCAAAATCATTGATTTCGAAGCCATTCCGGAAGATTTGGCATGTTAGTTGATAGAAGAATAGGGATGTTCCATGTGCGAGGCTGCCGCTCATGGTGACGGGGATTTTCCTGACAGGTCGAGAAACCAACACCGGGCATCCATTGAAAGAGGGCTTTTGGCATGAAATTCAGTCCAAGCGTGGAACTCGTCTCTCAGAACGTGGGGTCTTCCGCGACGAAACCTGTCGGCTTTCAACCCGTCGCTCCATTCCTTTTTAAACATGAAGAACTGTTCCAAGGTCTTGACAAGGCGCGCGGGGTAAATCGAGAGGCTTTTACCAACATCATTAACCACATTCACTTCACCGACGGGATTGTCCAGATTTTGATGGGGCATCCCAGGTACAGGGAGACGATCCTGCTGCGAGCGTTTCCCGAACCCTGCATCGGCAACCGCCTGGTCTGCACATTTGCCGAAGAGATCTCTCCCGCATTGGATCATCGGACCCTGACCTTTCGTTGCTTGATTGTCGACGACGGTCGTTCGATCATCATGGCTCCCGGAGTCGTGCAGGAGATCACCCGAAAACACGTGATCGTCGAGCTGCCGGAAACGAACTATGTGTCCGGCGAGCGTCGAACCAGAAGATTCCTTTGCCATGACATTGCCGCGGATCTCCTCCAGAATGGGTTCCATGCCCAGGGGGAACTGGTGGAATTCACCCCCGGCGGGTTTCGAGTCCGAGTGACCCATGATCCCTCCTGTTCTTTCCGGTGGCTTAACCATGAAGAGCCGGCGGTTGTTCAGCTTAAAAAGAAAGGAAACCTTCTTTTTTCCGAATCCTGCCTCATCCTCCGGCAGGAGGGTGGGGATAGGACAAGAGAGATCGTCCTCTCGCCTCTCTACAATGAAATCCGGCGGCACAGAAAGAAGTCCTCCCGCAACATCCGGCAAAAGCTCAATCCGCGACCGAGAATGCTCTTCACCCATCCCTTCCTCGAAAGGAAAGTGGAACTGGAGATTTTCGACATCTCGACCTCCGGGATCTCGGTCTGCGAAGAAATCGAAGAGCGCATCCTTTGCCCCGGCATGATCCTGCCGGATGTGAGCATTGAATTTGCAGGCTTGTTGAAGACCCACTGCTCCGTCCAGGTTATCTATTCAAAACCTATGGAGGGCGGAGGCTACCGTTGCGGGCTGGCCATCCTGGATATGGACATTCATGCTTACAGCAGCCTCAACCATGTTCTTGCAAAAGCCTTGGATCCTTGTGCCAACGTGTCCAGCGATATCGATATGGACGCCTTGTGGAAATTCTTTTTTGAAACGGGCTTCCTGTACCCGAAGAAATACCGGGTGATTCAACATCAGCGGACAAAATTCAAGGAAACATACAAGAAGCTCTACCAGGAGGCCCCGGAAGTGGCCAGGCATTTCACCTACGAGAAGAACGGCCACATCTATGGTCACATTTCTATGGTGAGGGCCTATGAACGAGCATGGATGATCCACCACCACGCGGCAAAAGCGGCGCAGAACCGAAGGACGGGTTTCATGGTTTTGAAACTGATCATGCACTACCTCAATGACATGCACCGGCTTCCTTCGGCGAACATGGATTACGCCATGTGCTATTTCCGGCCTGAGAACAAGTTCCCGGACCGCGTTTTCGGAGGGTTCGCAAGGGAACTCAATGACCCCAGGGGATGTTCCCTGGACCTCTTTGCCTACCTTCCGTACACCCGTCTTTCCCTCAGCGCCAGGCTTCCTGAAGGGTGGACCCTGAATCCGGCATCGGACCTGGATCTTTGGGAATACGAGCGCGTTTACAGGGATCGGTCGGATGGGTTGCTCCTGAACGCTTTGGGCGCTTTTTCAGGTGACAGAGGCCATGAGTCCATAGAGGAGGTGTACAACCGGCTCAATCTGGTCAGAAAACGCAGGCTCTTCTCCTTAAGGCACAAAGGGGAGTTGTCCGCAGTTCTCATCGCAAATCAAACGGATTTCGGCTTCAACCTCTCGGAGCTGCTGAACGGAATCAAGATCCTCGTGGTCAAAGAGGAGGCTCTTCCATGGAGCGTCCTTTCCATGGCTGTTTCTCTGCTCGCAGCAGATTACCCGTTGGAACGTATTCCGGTGCTCTTTTACCCCGCGACCTATGTCGAGGTCGAGAATGTCCCCTGTGAAAAGAATTATTATCTCTGGATCCTGAGCGTCCAAAGGGGCAATGAGTACATGGATTATGTTCGGAGGCGATTTCGCATCTCCCAGAAACCATTAGAGGCTGAGATCCACTGAACCCTTCCGCCTTGTGTTCCCCTCTATCGCGCTTCCTTGATTTCTCATCCCTTCTTCTGCGTCTGTCGTCCAACAGGATTATTTCGCATAATCATTGACAAATACTCTATATTCTTAGTAAAATAGATTGGTTATCTGGAAGAACCGCTTTTGCGAAGAGAAGAATTCCGAGAAGAGAACCGATGAGTCCTCCAACAGGCGAAACAACACGCATTCAGGATCCCCTTTACAACAGCCGGTTGATCAAGAACTATGCGGAGTACATCAAGAAGTTCCACCCCTCTGTTGAGCTGGACGACGTTCTCGACTACGCTTGGATCAAAGACTACGAACTGGAGGACCAGGGCCATTGGTTCACCCAGTGGCAAGTGGATCGTTTTCACGATCGGTTGATGCAGAAAACGGGAGACTCGAAAATCCCCAGAAAGGTGGGGCGTTTTGCCGCCTCTTCTAGATCTGCAGGGGCCTTGAAGAACTACACCATTGGGTTTATAACGCCTGGGGCGGCCTACTGGCTGTTCGAAAAAATTGCTTCCCACATGACCCGAGCCATGAGCTTCAAAAGCAGAAAGCTCGGATCCTACAAATTCGAAATTACCTGTCAGCCCAAAGGAGGGGTCGTCCTCCAGCCGTACCAATGTGAGAACCTTATTGGACAACTGGAGGCGCTTTCCAGCCTGTTCACAGGGAAGCTTCCCAAGGTGGATCATCCCCAATGCATCCACAAGGGGGAAAGCCTCTGCCGTTACGTCATCACTATCGAGAAAAGCCCGGTCCATATCTGGCGAAGCCTGAGGCCCCTTTTGATCCTGCTCACGCTGGCTGTCTGCGTTGCACTACATTTTGTTATGCCTTCGCTTTCTTGGGGTGTTTTGACGCTTCTTTTTGCCACCGCGTTTCTGGCTACTTCCTATTGCTTTGAGTATAAGGAAAAGAGGGAACTCAGCAGGAACCTGGAGAGCCAGCAGGAAGCCGTCGAAGAGCTTTTGGAGCAAATCAACTTTCGCTATAAAGACACCCGATTGATCAAAGAGATCGGTCAGGCTGCATCCATGTTGGTTGATGTCGACAAGCTGATGCAGTCGGTGATGAAGTCTATGGAAACCCACCTGGATTTCGATCGAGGCGGGATCTGGTTGGCCAATGTGAAGAAGACCCGCCTGGTTTACAAAGCGGGGTTCGGTTATCGGCCGGAACTTGAAGGCATTCTGAGTGCAACTGATTTTCATCTCGACAAGTCGGCGTCCCGCGGCATTGCCGTGCAAGCTTTTAAGCAACAACAGCCCTTTGTGGTAAATGACATTGCCGAGATCCAGAAAGACCTGAGCGCAAAGAGCATTGATTACATCAAGAAACTTGGGACCCGGGCATTTGTTTGCGTGCCTCTGGTGTTCGAGAGAGAAACCCTCGGGGTCATGTGCTTCGACAATGTGGAATCCAAACATCTTCTGACTCAGAGCGATTTGGCCCTCCTGAGCGGCATTGCCACCCAAATATCAATCAGCATTCACAACGCTTTGTCCTATCGGCGGCTCGAGGAGGGCAAAGAGCGGGAACAGAACCTCAGAAGGCTATTTGAAAAATATGTGCCTTCCCCGGTAATCAAACGTCACGTTGACTCCGGGGACGATGAGCTTTTTCGGGGGGAGGAATCCCTTGTCACGGTTCTGTTTCTGGACATCCGGGGGTTCACGTCCAGTTCTGAAACTATGAGGCCAGAGGACGTGGTTTCCTTTCTGAACCAATACTATGAGAAGTGCTCGGCCATTATCACCCACGAGGGAGGACACATCAATAAGTACACCGGAGATGGGTTCTTCGCGATCTTCGGCGCCCCTGAACCGATATCCAATCACATGAAATCGGCCTTCGATGCCGCATGTCAACTCCTGAATATGTCAAAAAGCTTCATCCTCGAGGGAAATCCCATGAGGATCGGAATCGGGCTTCACAGCGGCCGCGCGATTCTGGGCAACATCGGCTGCTGCACAAAGATCGAATACACTGCTATCGGGGACACGGTGAACACGGCGGCGCGACTCCAGGAATTCACGAAGTACTTCAGCAACTTCCCGATTATGATGAGCAGATCCGTTTGGGAGGCTCTTGGGGGGCATCCTCTTTATCCAAAGATCATTAACCTCGGGATGCAGAGAGTGAGAGGGAAAAAGGAAAAGATCGAGGCTTTCGGCTTCAACCCCTTGATCAATCATTTTTCAGGCCGGGATCGGGGCAAGGTTGGTTTTATCCCCCTGCAAATGATTAAAGGCGTGTAAGTCAAACGCCTTGGATGCACAAAAAAACTTTGAAAGTCCTCGAAAAAGGCCTTTTCCCCGCCCGGGTAATCAACAAAGGCTTCCCTCGCTTTTCTTGTGACGACCTCCACCTTCTTCACCCAGTTGAACATGTCATGGTCTTTCGCTTCTCCATAAATGAGATGATGGGCAAGGAGACGCACCTGAATGTCTTCATACCCTAGGTCGTAAAGGCGGGCATAGAGCCTTCTTCCTGCATAGGGATCGAAATTGAAGTTTCCTTCGAGGCTTTTCATGAGACGAACGAGAACACTTTCCATTCGTTCCGGCAACTCGTAGTGGGTGAGACAATTGTAATCAAGATCCAGAAGACAAAGGACTCCTCCGGGTTTGAGCAGTGAATCCAAGTTCTCCACGATCTTCCTGCTCTCAGACAAATTGTACTCAAGGACAAAGCGCACCCAGATGAGATCGAAAGGGCCGCCATGATGAAAGGGTTCCCTGAGATCGTGCAGCATGAACGATATGCTGTCACTGGGAGCGTAAGTTTTTTTTGCATGCGCGATCCTGGCCTCCGAGTAGTCCACGCCGAGGATCTCACCTCCGGGCTGGATCATTTCGTGGAGGATAGAGGTGACCTTGCCTGGGCCGCACCCCGCGTCCAGCACGCGGAGACCGGGCTTGATGCCGCACCACAGAGCCTGGTCGCGAACGGCTTGGGGGTCGGTCTTCACTTCGAGCCGAAGGGCTTCCTCGAGGTTTTCCATCAGGTACTCTCTAGATGTTTTCGACATAAGCAACTCCCTGGAGGGTCTTGAAGGTTCTCTATATCACAGAAGGTCGAACATGTGGCAATGGAAAGCGTTGAGGATTCTTATTGAATTTCAGAGTATTTGATATATGTTATCCATAAATGAAACCCAGGAGGTACATGGTGTCCGGTAATCTCAGTTTTGAGCAGGGACCGATCAGGCCGCCCAATGAGGCGCGAAGCCTTTTGCTGCGATTAACCCGTAATTGCCCTTGGAACCAGTGCATGTTCTGCCCGGTCTATAAAGGCAGGGAGTTCTCTCTTCGCACGGTGGAAGAAATAAAGAAAGACGTCCAGATCGCCAGAGACATTGCGGACGACATCAAGGCATTGTCCTGGAAGCTAGGAAGCAGCGGCCGCGTCACGGACCAGGTGGCCGGGCACATCTTCTCGAGCTCCGATTACAGCGACGCCTATCGGAGCATTGCCGCGTGGCTTTACTATGGGACAGGTGCATGCTTTCTCCAGGATGCGGATAACCTTGTGATGCCTACGGATGACCTTGTCGATGTGCTGGGGTTTCTCAGGGAGAAGTTCCCGGATATCACCCGCGTGACCACCTATTCCCGGTCCCGCACCATTGTTCGAAAATCCCTTGATGCATTGAAAAGGCTCAAGAAGGCGGGATTGAACCGGGTGCACGTGGGCCTGGAGTCAGGGTATGATCCTGTTCTGAAGATGATGAAGAAAGGGGTGACAGGCGCCCAACATGTCGAGGCCGGCCAAAGGGTGGTGGCAGCGGGCATAGAGCTTTCCGAATACGTCATGCCCGGCCTGGGAGGCCAAGACCTGTGGAAGGAGCACGCGGTTGCCACGGCGAAGGTGCTCAATCAAATCAACCCTCATTTCATCAGGATCAGAAGCCTGAGGGTCCCTGACAGAATCCCTCTGTTTAAACTTCTGAAGGAGGGGGCTTTCAAGATGCAGACGGATGACATGATTGCTGAAGAGATCAGGCTTTTTATCCTGAACCTCTCGGGGATCACCAGCACGGTGACGAGTGATCATATCATGAATCTCCTGGAGGAGGTCGGCGGAAAACTCCCCGATGACCGGGAAAGAATGATCGAGGTGATTGACAAGTACCGGAACATGCCGGATTCAGAGCGACTCATCTACCGACTGGGCAGGCGAGGAGGGGCGTATCGCTCCACGGACGACGTGAAACGGGATCCTGAAACCTATCTGAAGATCGGCAACCTGATTCGTGAACTGGAGGCGAAGGGCGGAAAAGAGGAGGTGGAACGGTTCATCACCGGCATGGTGGATCAATATGTGTGAGAAGGCGGGTTGTCGCTATTACCCGGTCCTCTTAGACCTCAGAGGCAAGAAAGCGCTTGTGGTCGGGGGTGGGAAGGTGGCTCATCGCAAGATTGAGACGCTTCTCGAACACGGCGCCTCCGTCGAGGTAGTCGCCAAGGATTTGAACGGGGTCGTTGCGGGTTTGGTGGAAACAGGCGTGGTTCGATACAGGGGACCGGTGTTTTCCGAAAACCACCTGGAAGGGGTTTTTCTCGTTGTAGCCGCCACCAGTGACGCTGCAGTGAACTGCAGGGTCAGTGAGAGAGCGCAGTGCAGGGGATTGCTTGTCAATGCGGTGGATCAGCCTGAGGACTGCAACTTCATCGTTCCTTCCATCCTGAGAAGAGGAGATTTGGTGGTATCGGTTTCCACCTCCGGCAAAAGCCCCGCCTTTGCGAGAAAAATCCGCGAAGATCTGGAATCGCAATTCGGCGACGAGTTCGAATCCTTCCTTGACCTCATGGGGCGCCTCAGGGAACGTGTTCTTTCTCTGGCCCTTACCCAGCAAGAAAACAAGCAGATTTTTGATAAACTGATTGCATCCCGCCTCCTTGATTCCCTCAGGAAGGAGGATTGGGAAGGCGCCGCCTTCATCGTGAGCGAGATTGTGGGCCAAGCGTTTTCGGGAGAGGAACTCATGCAGTACGCAAGGAAACGAGGATGATGGCGCTTGTTCTGGGCAAGGCGGCCCTTGCTTTCACGCTCCTGGCCACCGGCGGCTTGATCGTTTTCATCATCAGCCAAAAGAAACCGGTATACCGGTGGTCTTATCGGCTTCTCTTGGCAGGTTTTGCCAGCCTGACCCTGCAGATCGGATTCAACTACTACTCTCTGGGCGTGGCGCCGGTTTTGACCCTGAAATCCTCCCTGTCTTTTTTTGCCTGGACGATTCTGGGAGCCTACCTTGTCTTTCACATCAAATTCAAACTCATGGTGCTCGGTTCCTTTATCGCCCCTCTTGCCGCTATCCTGCTCATCATATCCACAGCAATGCCGAGCGCTGAAGTGACCGTGAATCCGGTTTTCAGGAGCCTTTGGCTCACTGTGCACGTGGGCGCTTCTTTTGTCGGGAACGGGATGTTCGCATTGACCTTTATTGCGGGAATCATGTACCTGATTCAGGAGCGTCAGATCAAGAAGAAGCGGTTCGGCTCCTTGTACACCCGGCTGCCTTCGCTGGCCACACTGGACTCCATGAATCATTATTCCCTGATCTGGGGTTTTCCTTTTCTTACCCTCGGCATGATCACAGGTGCGATTTACGCGCAGTACGCCCTGGGAAGCTACTGGCAATGGGACCCCAAGGAAGTCTGGTCCCTTATCACATGGCTCTTCTATGCCGCCTTGTTGCATGAGCGACTCGCCGTGGGCTGGAGGGGAAGAAGAGCGGCCCTCATGGCCATTATCGGGTTTGCGGTCCTCAGCTTCACCTTCGTGGGCGCGAATCTGTGGCTGAGCGACTATCACAGCTTCAGAAGTCTTGGGGGCTACTCGGAGCCATGATCCACATTGTCGACATCGGCATGAACCATGAAACAGCGCCTGTGGAGTTAAGGGAGTGCCTGGCAGGGGACTCCAAGAGCGGGGAGGCGGCGCTGGACGTGCTGCGAGATCTTGTCGCGGTCAAAGAATGCCTTTTTATCTCCACCTGCAACCGCGTCGAGGCCCTATTCACAACGGAAACCCCGGGAGAGGCGGAAGCATCGGTCATCGAGTTTATGTCCCAAGTGAGCCGCATCCCGGTAAGGAGCTTTGAGCCTCATCTCTTCATCCACAGGGACAGGGACGCCGTTCGCCACGTTCTCAGGGTGGCCTCCAGCCTTGACTCCATGATCGTGGGAGAGCCTCAAATCCTGGGCCAGATAAAAGATAGCTACTCCATGGCAACGCGAGAGAAAACTACGGGCGTGATTTTGAACAGGCTCATGCACCGGGCTTTTCACACCGCCAAACGGGTGCGCACCGAAACAGGGATCTGTGATGCAGCCGTGTCGGTGAGCTATGCCGCCGTTGAACTCGCAAAAAAAATCTTCTATGATCTCAGAGGCAAAAAGGTGCTCCTGATCGGTGCAGGCGAGATGGCGGAGCTGGCTGCCAGAAACCTCGTGAGCCAGGGCGTGAGTTCCGTCACCGTTGCGAACAGGACCTTTGAACGGGCCGTGGAGCTGGCCCGCAATTTCAACGGACGACCGGTGGCCTTCGAAGAAATCGGATCGCAGCTTTTTGAGGCGGACATCGTGATTTCCTCTACCGCATCACCAGAGTATGTGATCACCAGCGAGCAGGTGAAGAGCTCTTTCCGGAAAAGGCGCAACAGTCCGCTCTTCTTCATTGACATTGCCGTGCCAAGGGACGTGGAACCCCAAGTCAACGACCTGGAAAACGCTTATGTCTATGACATCGACGATTTGAGAGGCGTCATCCAGCTGAACAAGGCCCAGAGGGCTGAGGAAGCGTTCAAAGCGGAACGCATCGTGGAAGAAGAGGTTATCAAGTTCGAAAGGTGGGTAAACACGCTGGCCGTAGTGCCCACCATTGTTTCAATCAAGGAAAAAGGCGAAACGATTCGCCTGGCCGAAATCCGCAAAAGCATTGCCGGCCTGGGGCCTCTATCTCCCGAGCAAAGGGAGGGCCTGGAAACCCTCACCCTTTCCATTGTGGAGAAAATCCTCAACGACCCCATCGTTTTCCTGCGACGGAAATCGGAAAGACCGCAGGCCACAGCTTACCTGGATATGGCGCGAAAGCTCTTCAGCCTTGACCAGGAGAACGACCCGGAGACGGAACATGAACATCCAGGGAATGATCGATAGAGCCAGGAAAGGTCCGGAAGCTCGAAAGATCGGCATGGTTGCCTCCCATCTCGGGATTGTGCGGGGCGCTTCCCGTGACGGACGGCCTGTGGAGCGGATCGAAGTTGCGTACGACCGCGACGATCTCCCAGGTCTTGAACCGCCGCAGCAGATCCGACGGGTTGAAGGTGCTCGCGTTCATATCGGTCTCCAAA
>JAWOJI010000332.1:0-7167 GCA_046481735.1 Desulfatiglandales bacterium
AGAGGAATAAAAAAGATCGACTCCCTCCTCAGCTTGATCAATGACCTGCTGGATGTGGCCAAACTGGAAGCCGGCCGTCTGGTCCAGCGACAGGTTCCCACCGACGTGGGCAAGATCATTGAAGAGACGGCCGCATTGATGATCCCCAGGGCAAAAGAGCAGGGTATCACCCTTTCCTATACCTGCGAGCACCTGAAGCCCGTTCTCGCGGATCCGAAAAACATCGAGGAAATCTTCAACAACCTTTTTAGCAATGCCCTGAACTACTCGCCCGACGGAGGCGAGGTAAGAATCAGCGCAAAGATGCTCGGTGATTTCATGGAAATCAAGGTTGCGGATCAAGGGATCGGCATCCCTCCTGAGGAGATGTCCAAAATATTCGAGAAGTTCTACCGCGTCAAAGATCCGAAAACAAGGCGGGTGACCGGCACGGGGCTTGGCCTCTCCATTGTGAAAGGCATCGTGGAAGCGCATCGAGGGTCTATCGACGTCCAGAGCGTCATCAACCTGGGTACAAGCTTTCGAGTCCTTCTTCCTGCGATGAAGGAAGAAGAGCAGCAATAGGGAGTTGTCAAGTCGTTTAATTTCGAGTAATAAGGTCTGAGATTCCACTCATTGGGTTCCTCACTACTGTGGAGGTTAAGGAGATGACGTTACAGGAAAGAATACGGTCCGGCAAATTTGTGGTTCTGGGTGAATTCGAACCGCCCAAGGGAGCTGATTTTTCGGCTTACCTGAAGAATGCAAACCTTTCGAGGGGCCGGGTGGACGCTGTGGTAGTCCCTGAGATGGCTAACGCGGTGCTCAAGGCGAGTTCCTTGGGAGGATGCGCCTATCTTCAGAGGGAAGGCATGGAACCTGTGCTGCAACTTTGCTGTCGTGACAGGAATCGACTCGCCCTTCAGGCCGATGTTTTGTCCTCCGCAGCCCTTGGGATCCGAAATGTAATGGCCGTGCCGGGGGAAGACATCCGTTTCGGCGATCATCCACAGGCAAGAGCTGTGAACGACCTGGACCTTATGGGGCTCCTGGAAACCCTTCAGAAAATCCAGGCCGGCAAAGACCTGGCCGGCATTGAACTCAGAGGCGTTCCGCGGTTTTGCGTTGGGTCAACCCTCGACACAGGAGCGCCGGGGGGGCTCCTCAACATCGAGCTTGAACATCTAAAAAGAAAAATCGACCTTGGTGTGGAGTTTGTGATCACCAACCCCATTTTTGACCTCCGCCGCTTTGAGCAATTCATCAAGCGTCTCGACACAAAACAGACCGCAATTTTTCCAACGGTGCTGCTCCTGAAGTCCGCCGGCATGGCCCGATACATCGACCGCAACGTCAAGGGTATTTCCGTTCCGGCCGAAATGATTCGGGACATTCAGAAGGCGCCGGACAAAGTGCAAGAATGCATACGGATCGCTGCGAACATTGTGGCTCGCCTCAAAGAAATGGGGATGGCGGGCGTGTTGATCTCCACAGCGGGCTGGGAAGACAAGCTGCCCAAAGTATTGAATGAAGCAAAGATCTGAGAACCCCCTCATTGTTCCCCCCTCGTAACCTTTGCGCAGAACACAGGAACCGACGGGGAATGGAAAGGAAACCGATCATGCCCGAGAAGCAGCAAAAGCAACCTTCCGGTTCGGTCCTGGTGGTGGGGGGCGGCATTGCGGGAATGCAGGCCGCTCTCGACCTTGCCGACTCAGGATACTTCGTCTATCTGGCGGAAAAATCTTCTTCCATCGGCGGGATCATGTCCCAGTTGGACAAGACCTTTCCCACCAACGATTGCGCCATGTGAATTCTTTCCCCTAAACTGGTCGAGGTCGGCCGGCATCTCAACATTGAAATCCTCACCATGAGCGAGGTGGTGGACATCCGGGGTGAGAAGGGAAACTTCGAAGTCGAGATAGTCAAACGTCCGCGTTTCGTGAGCCTTGAAAAGTGCATCGCCTGCGGGACCTGTGCCGAGAAATGCCCGAGAAAGGTTGTCAGCGAATACAACGAGGGCCTCATGCAGCGAAAGGCCATTTACGTGAACTACTCGCAAGCCGTCCCCCTCAAGTATGTCATCGACCGTGACAACTGCATTTATTTTCAGAAGGGGAAATGCCGCGCCTGCGAAAAATTTTGTCCCACCGGCGCGGTCAATTTCGAGGACAAGGAGGAAAAGATCTCCCTCAATGTGGGCTCGGTGATTCTTGCACCGGGATTCAAGGCCTTCGACCCCTCATTGTATGACACGTACCGCCATGCACACTATCCAAATGTAATCACAAGCTTGGAGTTCGAGCGCATTCTCAGCCCGACCGGACCTTACGCCGGGCATGTTAAAAGGCCCTCCGATCAAAAAGAGCCCGGGAAGATAGCCTGGTTCCAGTGCGTCGGCTCAAGGGATATGAACCGTTGCGATCACGGCTACTGCTCATCTGTGTGCTGTATGTACGCCGTCAAGCAAGCGATAATCGCCAAGGAACACACGGGTGGAGACCTTGATTGCACGGTCTTCTTCATGGACATGCGCACCCATGGCAAGGACTTCGAGCGCTACTACAACAATGCGAGAGAAAAGATGGGGGTACGCTTCATTCGCTCCAGAGTGCACTCCATCGAGGGGGTCGGTGAAAGCGGCGACCTTGTCGTACGGTATGCGAATGAAATCGGCGAGTTCAAAGAAGAAGTTTTTGAGATGGTCGTCCTTTCCGTTGGCATGGAGATCTCGGCCGAGATCGTGAACCTTGCAGAAAAGGCGGGAATCGCCTTGACGGAAGGTCGGTTTTGCCGGACCGAGCCGTTCAAGCCACTCACCACGTCCAGGGAGGGTATCTATGTTTGCGGCGCCTTTCAGGGCCCCAAGGATATTCCACAATCCGTGACCGAAGCAAGTGCCGCAGCCTGTGCGGCCGAGGTGGACCTGAGCAGCGCACGGTGGACCCAAACGAAAAGCAAGGAGGTCCCCGACGAGCTCGATGTTTCAACCCAGGAGCCGAGGATCGGTGTCTTCGTCTGTAACTGCGGGACCAATATCGGAGGGGTCGTAGACGTCCCAAGCGTGGCGCATTATGCCTCCACCCTGCCCCATGTCGTTCACGTGGAGCAGAATCTCTTCACCTGTGCCCAAGACACCCAGGATCGAATCAAAGAACTCATCCGGGAAAAAGATCTTAACCGGGTTGTGGTGGCCGCGTGTTCACCCAGGACCCATGAGCCCCTTTTCCAGGAAACCCTTCAATCCTGCGGGTTGAACAAGTACCTCTTTGACATGGCGAACATCAGGAATCAGAACTCGTGGGTCCACAGCGGAACGCCGGGCATTGCAACGGACAAGGCCAAAGATCTGTTGCGAATGGCGACAGCAAGAGTCGCGCTCCTTAAACCGCTAAAGGCGAAAAAAATCGGGATCAACAAACAGGCTCTTGTGGTAGGCGGCGGGGTGGCCGGGATGACGGCAGCCCTCAGTCTTGCCGAGCAGGGCTTCGAAGCGATCATCGTTGAAAAGGAAGCCGAACTCGGGGGCTTGGCCAGGGATCTGACCCACACCATCGAGGGGGCGCGCATTCCCGAGCACATCATGGGCTTGATCGAACAGGTGACCCGCCACCAGAGGATACAGGTGCTCATGGAATCCCTGATCGTGGGATTCAGCGGATTCAAAGGAAACTTCACTACAGAGGTGATAACGGGCCCCGGGATGTATGAGCGCAAGATCGACCACGGCGCCTTAATTCTCGCCACGGGCGCGAGTGAATACGAACCCACGGAGTACCTTTACGGCGAGGATCGAAGGGTCCTGACCCAGATTGAGCTGGGCAAACGCCTGGAGGAAAAAGGCGCCGACGACCTAAGACGGGTGGCCATGATCCAGTGCGTCGGCTCAAGAAACAAGGATTTCCCGAACTGTTCCCGGGTCTGCTGCCAGAACGCGGTGAAAAACGCCATTCACATTAAAAAGCTTAACCCCGAAACAGATGTCTATGTCCTGTACAGGGACATCAGGACGTACGGGGAGATGGAGTACTTTTACCTTGAGGCCAGGAGGCAGGGCGTGCGCTTTTTCCGCTTCGACCAAGATGAGCCGCCACGGGTGAATGCGGGCCTGGATGGTCTGTCGGTCACCTTTACGGACCAGATCCTCCAGAGAGAAATCCGACTTGATGTGGACCTCCTCACTCTCAGCGTCGGGATGCGACCCACAGACACCGAGGAATTGGCCTCGATCATGAAACTGGCCCGCAACGAAGACGGCTATTTCATGGAGGCCCACGTCAAATTGCGTCCTGTGGACATGGCGAGCGAAGGCGTATATGTGTGCGGCACATCCCATGGCCCCAAACTCATTTCGGAGTCTATAGCCCAGGCCATGGGCGCCGCCGCCAGGGCCGCAGTCTTTCTTTCCCAATCCGAGGTCACTCTTTCGGTCGTGACGGCCAAAGTGGACCAGGAGCGGTGCTCGTCCTGCCTGATCTGTGTGCGCGCATGCCCTTACGGCGTGCCTCACATCAACAAGGAAGGGGTAAGCGAAATCGACGAGGCCCTGTGCCGGGGATGCGGAATTTGCGCGGCGGAGTGCCCGGCCAAGGCGATCGAACTGAACTGGTATGAAGACGACCAGGTTCTGAGCAAGGTGGATGCTTTGTTGGAAGGAGTTCTCTGATGGAAAAGTTCGAGCCCATCATCATTGCCTTTTGTTGCCAGTTCTGAGGGTACACGGCCGCGGACCTGGCAGGTTCCATGCGTCTTCAATACCCGAGCAGCATTCGCATCATCTGTCTTCCCTGCACCGGCAAAGTGGATGTCATCCACCTGCTCCACTCCTTTGAAAAGGGAGCGGACGGCGTGTATGTCGTCGGCTGCCTTGAAGGCGCCTGCCAGTTCAATGCAGGGAACTTGCGGGCCAGGAAAAGAGTGGCCCAGGCTAAGGAGATCCTGGATAAAATCGGCGTCGGCGGAGACCGGGTAGAGATGTACAACCTCTCTTCCAGCGAAGCGCCGCGGTTCGTGGAAATTGCAGAGGAAATGACCCGGAAGATCCTGGACCTGGGGCCGAACCCGATCAAGGGGGCCGCAGAAAAGGCGGCGGCATAGTATAACTATCTCATAGAATTCGCGTTTATTCGGGCAATGCAAAAGGTGGACAAATTGAAAATTCGAATATCGAAATCCGAAACCCAAAACAATACCAAAATCCTAATTTTCGAAATTCAAAACAACGCCAAGCCTAGACTGATGTGCCTTCGTTTTGGTCACTCGTATTTTCTTATTTGAATTTGTTTCGAGTTTCGATATTCGAATTTCGGATTTCCGTACAGATGGGAAGCGGGTGAAATTGAGAAGTTGCCCCAGGTTATGTAGAGTGCGCCAATTTAAGAAAGGAAATGCCCATGATCGTTGCAAAGAGAAAACCGATAGAAGAAGTCATCGAGACCCTGAAGGGTTACAAGAAGATTTTGATCCTTGGTTGCAACGAGTGCGTCACCGTGTGCGAGGCGGGAGGGAAAAAAGAAGTGGCCGTTCTTGCTTCAGCCCTGCGCATGTATTTCATGAACCAGGGGGAGGAGGTGAAGATCGACGAAGTGACCCTGGAACGGCAGTGCGACCACGAGTACCTGGAAGAAGTGCGCAAGATCGTGGACCAATACGATGCCGTGCTTTCCCTTGCCTGCGGCGTGGGCGTGCAGTTCATGGCGGAAAAATACATGCGCACCCCTGTGCTTCCGGGCGTGGACACCTGCTTTATGGGCGTTACCGAGGAGCGAGGGGTTTGGACCGAGCGCTGCCAGGGATGCGGGCAATGCATTCTGGCATGGACCGCGGGCGTTTGCCCTGTCTCGCGGTGCGCCAAACGGCTGTTCAACGGGCCTTGCGGCGGCTCGACCAAGGGAAAGTGCGAAATCGACAAAGAGCTGGATTGCGGCTGGCAGATCATCATCAACCGCCTCAAGGAACTCGACAGGATGGGTGATTATGAAAAGCTGATGCCGATCAAGGACTGGTCAACAGAGAGGGCCGGAGGGCCCAGAAAAGTGGTCAGGGAGGATGTTCGATCATGAACGACGCAAGAACCCCAAGCAAGCTGGAGAAAATTCTGAGGGCAGGCCATCTCGCCGTCACCTCCGAGTGCGGTCCGCCGCGGGGATCCGAGGCTCATCACATTACCCAGAAAGCGGAAATGATCAAGAACCATGTGGACGCCATCAACATCACCGACAACCAGACATCGGTGACGCGCCTGAGCTCTCTGGCCTCCTGTATCCATCTCAAACTCATGGGAATGGAGCCCGTGCTGCAGATGGTCACGAGAGACCGCAACCGCACCGCGCTTCAGAGCGACATTCTGGGCGCCGCATCTTTCGATATCTTCAACATCCTGTGTCTCTCCGGCGACCACCAGTCCTTCGGGGACAACCCGAAGGGCCAGAACGTGTTTGACCTGGATTCCATGCAACTGCTTCAGACGGTCAGATACATGAGGGACGAGGGCAAGTTCCTGGGAGGCGATCCCATTGAGCGCCCCCCCCGCATGTTCGTGGGCGCTGCGGCCAATCCCTTTGCCGACCCCTTTGAAATCCGGGTTCCCAGGCTCGCCAAGAAAATTGCAGCCGGTACGGAGTTCATTCAAACCCAGTGTATCTACAATCTGGAGAAATTCGAGCTCTGGCTGAAACTGGCGAGAGACCGGGGCCTCACCGAGAAAGTCTTCATCCTCGCGGGCGTGACCCCTTTCAAATCCGTGGGCATGGCCAAGTACATGAAGAACAGGGTACCGGGGATGGATGTTCCCGATGAGGTGGTGAAACGCATGAGCGGCGTACCCAAGGAAAAACAGCCCGAAGAGGGAGTCAACATCTGCGTGGAGACCATTCAGCGGCTCAAGGAACAGGAGGGGGTTCGGGGATTCCATATTATGGCCATCGAGTGGGAGGAAAAGGTCCCTGAGATCGTGGAAAGAAGTGGACTTTATCCAAGACCGAACGTAGAGTGACCCATCAGGGAAAGCCTTTATGGGCTTTTTCCTGAAAGGAAGATGCAAGGATTAAAATTCCAGAGGAGGTTGGAAGATGTCGGATAAGAAATATGTTCTCGTTGTGGATGACGATCCGGATCTCGTGGAAACGGTGGCCATGATGCTTGAGAGCAAAGGGTGCGAGGTAGGCATGGCCTACGATGGGATCGAAG
>JAWOJI010000314.1:0-6715 GCA_046481735.1 Desulfatiglandales bacterium
CTTTCCTTTTTAACGGGGTGCGCTTTGCTCTGGGAACCTTGTCTCTCCTCCCCCTCCTGTACATCCGGTCCAGAGATGTGGATGAACGGGACGGAACAGGGAGAAGGAAATGCACGCCTTCAAGAAACCGGGGGAAAGGAACATCGTCAGCGCGAGCGCTTCGCGGTAATCAGGCCACTTTGTCTCCCGGAAGCAGGTCTCCGTCAAAGGTGGCAACACCAATGCGTTCCTCCCCTGCGCCGGCTAGGATCATGCCTTCGGAAATGCCGAACTTCATCCTGCGAGGTTTCAAGTTCGCCACCACCATGACCCTTTTGCCAAGCAATTTGCCTGGATCAGGGTAAGCCGAGCGGATTCCGGCAAAGACCTGGCGGATGCGGCCTTCGCCAATGTCCACACCCAGCCTTACCAACCTGTCCGCCCCTTCGACCAGACCGGCCTCACGAACGACGCCCACCCGAAGGTCAAGCTTGGAGAAGTCCTCAACGGTGACCGTGTTTTTCACGGGAGAAACCGCTGTTCTGTCCGGGACCTTTGCCGGTTCCCGCTCGGTTCGCCGGATCTTGGCCCACTCGTCGCGGAGAGTGGCCGTGCGGTTGAACACCAGGTTTCCCGGCCCGGAGTCCTTTGTGTCGACGCAAAAGTAACCCAGTCTTTCGAACTGGTACCGGCTTCCGGGGATTGCACCGGCCAGGCTCGGTTCCAACTTGCAGGATCTCAGGATTTCAAGTGATTTCGGGTTCAGGCAAGTCTTGAAGTCAAGGGTTTCAGCCCCTTCATTGGGATCGGCTTTCAAAAACAGGTGCTCGTAGAGTCGAACCTCGGCAGGGATCGCACGGCCGGCGGAAACCCAGTGAAGGGTCGCCATGACCTTGCGGCCGTCAGGAGAATCACCGCCTCTGGTCGCGGGATCATAGGTGCAGCGCACCTCCACCACCCGCCCTGTGGCATCGTCTTTGATGACGCCGACACATCTGACAAAATAGGCGTATCGCAGACGCACTTCTCGCCCTGGAGCCAGGCGGTAGAATTTCTTCGGCGGCACTTCCAAGAAATCCTCTTCCTCAATGTAGAGGACTTTTGAGAAGGGGACTCTCCGTGTGCCCTCACCGGGATCTTCGGGGTTGTTCAGAGCCTCCAACTCTTCAATCTCCCCATCCGGGTAGTTGTCAATGACCAGACGAAGGGGTCGCAGGACGGCCATGACACGGGGCGCCTTTTTGTTGAGGTCTTCGCGCAAGCAGTGTTCGAGAAGGGCTGCATCCACCGTGCTGTCGCGCTTTGCCACTCCGATTCTCTCGCAGAAATCGCGGATGGCCTCAGGCGTGTATCCGCGGCGGCGCAACCCGGACAGGGTCGGCATGCGGGGGTCGTCCCAACCCGTGACATGCCCTTCCCTGACAAGTTCAAGAAGCTTTCGCTTGCTCATGACCGTGTGGCTCAGGTTGAGGCGGGCGAATTCGATCTGCCGGGGGTGATAAATGTCAAGCTGGTCGAGAAACCAGTCATAGAGGGGCCGGTGATCCTCGAATTCCAAGGTGCAAATCGAATGGGTGATCCCTTCGATGGAGTCGGACTGGCCGTGGGCGAAGTCATACATGGGGTAGATGCACCATTGGTTTCCTGTGCGATGGTGCTCTGCGTGCAGGATGCGATACATGACCGGATCGCGCATGTTCAGGTTGGGTGAAGCCACATCGATCTTTGCCCGCAGGACCCTGGAGCCGTCGGGAAATTCGCCGGCCCTCATGCGTTCGAATAGGCCGAGGTTCTCCTGAACGCTCCTGGTCCGATAGGGGCTTTCCCTGCCCGGTTCCGTGAGGGTCCCCCGGTACTCGCGGATTTGATCGGCATTCAGATCATCCACATAGGCGTTGCCCTTCCTGATCAGCTTCACCGCAAACTCGTAAAGGCTTTCAAAGTAGTCGGAAGCATAGAACTCCCGACCGGCCCAGTCGAATCCGAGCCATCGCACGTCCTCCTTGATGGATTCCACATACTCGGCCTCCTCCTTGCTCGGGTTCGTGTCGTCGAACCGGAGATTGCAGAGCCCACCGAATTCAGAGGCCAGCCCGAAGTTGAGACAAATCGATTTGGCGTGACCGATGTGAAGGCAGCCGTTCGGTTCGGGCGGGAACCTCGTGTGCACACGGCCGCCGTGCTTGTCGGCCTGAATATCTTCCAGGATGATGCTCTTGATGAAGTTCACAGGAGAGGTCGGTTCTTTTTCCGACATGGCATAGGGCTCCCTTCTTTGAGCGCTTTTGTTCCCAAAACCGGCCGAGAGATTTGCAGGCTCCCATTATAGAAGGAGACCGGAAGTTTTCAAGTTTATTGCCGGATTTTCCTCAGGAGCGGGAGAAGCACGCACGCGAGCATGGTCAACACCCCTTGAAAGAAAATGCCGGTCTGAAAGTCGCGAATATCGGCGATGAAACCCAGGAGTGTGGGAGCGATTCCGGTTCCAAAGACGACGCCTACGGCGAGGGTAGCCCCTGTGAAAGCGCTCCTATCGGCATAATCGGTCAGCCTCGAAATGGCTACCAGGCCCGCGGGGAAAAAGACAGGAATGGACGTCGCCTGCAAAACGAGCATTCCAACTACAAGGGTAAAGCCTTGGGCAACGGCAAGGCCGGCTGTGGCAAAGCCGGATACAAGCAAGGATGCGAGCAGAACTTTCCTCACACCGAACCTGTCCATAAGAAAGCCCGCCACAAAAATAAGGGCAAGGCCGCCCAGCCTGGAGACTCCGAAAACAGTGTTTGCCGTGTCCAGAGGGAGCCCCTTTTCGTTCACCAGGAAGAGAGGAATAAGGTTGTAGAGCCCCAGTCCCCCTGCTGCGGCAAAGGCCCAAAGGACGGCCATGATCCAGAAATCGCGGCGGTGAAGCACTCGGGAGAAGGTGAATTTGTCCTCGCCTTTTTGAGAGGGCTCAGGCAAGAGGATGAGAAAGGTCAAAATCATGGCGAGACAAAGAGCGCTCAGGGCCATGACCAGCGTCGGCCACCCCGTGAAGGCAAGGGCCGCTGCAACCAGGAGAGGGGTGGCGAGAATGCTGGAGGAAGCCGCCGTCTCGTGGAAAGCGATGGACTTTCCCCATTTGTCCGGTGGGATGGCGGAGGTCAGCAGGGGGAGGGCGCAGGGAAGGTAAATCCCTCCGCCGAGACCCAGGAAAAAGGCGACTACGACAAGATGGGCATAGCTCTTGATGAGGACCAGCGCGGCAAAAGCGGCGATAAGGATGAAAAAACCAAGGGCAATGGCCTTTTTAAACCCGACGCGAGGCACGATCCAGCCGGCGGCCACCAGAGACCCCGTGTACCCCAAGGAGAGGTAAAGAAACAGGCTGCCTGCGAGGGCGTAGCCAAAACCCATCTCTTTCTCGAAAATGGGCAGGAGGGGGGAGAGGATCGTGCGGGTGGAGAAATTCAAGAACCAGAGGCCCCAGAAGAGGAGTAGGATTTTCATAAACAGAACCGTTGCTCATTTTTCGTTTGTGCGGTCCAACTGGTGTTCGGTGAGGAGCCTCTTCTTGATTTGGTGAAGCCTGTCCGACAGGGAGACTTTATAGATGTGAGGGTTGATGAACCTCTTGGTTTCAGCCTCCAGGCTTTCCAGTTCTTCTTCAGCGTTTTTCTTGATCTGTTTGAGAGAGGGCGGGTCATAGATCTGATTTCCATCCTTGTACACCGGAATCATGATCTCCCTGGCGTAATAGGGTGGTTTGTAGGTTTTCTTCAAATAGTCATACATGGGATGGTGGGCCGTCACCGGAACTCCTGCGGGCGCCGGTTCATCGACCTCGGTCAGAAGATCTCCCATCATGTGTCCTTTTACGTTGTAAAATCGAATGATCTTCTTAACCCCCGGGTTGGTCACCTTTTCGGGGTTCTGGGATATCTTGATTTTGGGAAGCAGTTTCCCGTCTCCCCGGTCCGCGGCCATGAGTTTGTAAACCACACCCAGTGCAGGTGTCTGGTAGGATGTCATCAACTTGGTTCCTACGCACCAAGTGTCTATGCGAGCCCCCTGGTCCCGGAGAGTTTCGATGAGCCACTCATCCAGATCACTGCTCGCAAGGATCTTCACTTCAGGAAAACCTGCTTGATCCAGCATGTCTCGAGCGACCTTGGAGTAATAGGCCAGGTCTCCGCTGTCGATCCTGATCCCTCTCAGCGCTTTTCCATTCTTTCGCATTTCTTCGGCCACTCGTATGGCATTTCGCACGCCTTCAATCACTTCGTAGGTATCCACGAGGAGGACGCAGTGATCCGGGAAAACCTGGGAAAAAGTTCTGAACGATTC
This sequence comes from Desulfatiglandales bacterium, assembly GCA_046481735.1. Lineage (GTDB taxonomy): Bacteria > Desulfobacterota > DSM-4660 > Desulfatiglandales > HGW-15 > JAFGDM01. Next base: position 4,306 of record JAWOJI010000314.1, read on the forward strand.
GATCTCTTCGTCGAAACTCTCCACCCAGCTGTGGGCATGGGTTCCTCGAACGGGGATCCCAAAAAGCTTGCCGGCCCTGACATTGGAGGTTCCCTCGCATCCCCCGATATATGAGGCTCTCGCACCGTAAAGAGCGGCCTCGACGCCGTGGGCCCGTCGGGTGCCGAAATCCACAACCGGTGCTCCCCGGGTTGCGAGATTCAACCGGGCCGCCTTGGTGGCAATCAGGGTTTGGTGTCCTACAATGGCCAGCAAAGTGGTCTCCAGAATCTGTGCTTCCGCTATGGGGCCGGTCACCCTGATCAGCGGTTCATTGGGAAACACAACCGTTCCTTCCGGTACGGCCCAGATGTCCCCGGTGAACCGGATGCCCTCAGCGAGCTTGTCAAGCGCGTGGGCCGAGAAAACTTCGAGGCTTGCCAGGTAATCAAGATCCTCAGGATAGATTTTCAGGTTGTTGACATACCGAATGACGCTTTCCAGTCCCGCAAAAACGCAAAAGCCGCCTTCGTCCGGATTCTGACGATAGTAGAGGTCGAAACACGCTCTTTGCTTCGATTTGCTCGAAACCAGATATCCCGCCACCATGGTGAGCTCGTAGAGATCCGTGTCCAGGGTGTGGTTGCCGCTTTTCAGACCTTCCATGGCACGCCTGGTGTCGAGGGTGCCAAGCACCCGACCGGTCCGGGTGTCCAGCACATCGATCTTTTCCATGACCTTTCCGCTTGATGGGTCTCTGAAAAAAGTGTCCATGTGGCAAACCTCTCACTCCCTGAGGCGACGAATTTCGAAAACTACACGGTCCCCAACCTCATGGCCGAAATCACAGGTCCCTTGCCGGCCGATCACTTCTGCTACGACGGTGTACCCCTTGTCCTGGGTTTTCTTTTCATTTGCTTCCGCCATTCCAAGCCTCCTCTGGAAGAATCAAACATAGCTTACCATAGTTTCAAACGCTCCGTAAAGGCCCGGATCACCATCAAGGCATCGTCTGCCAGGCTTGGTTTTTTCGAGAAACCAAAGTGGAATGAATGTCGAAATCCGAAACGCTTTTGGGCCTCGGACTCAATGGGCGAAGATCTTGAGAAAGGATTCCTCTGCCTCCGAAGTGCCGATCAGGATCAGATCGTCCTCGGGTTCCAGTACAATGTTCGGGTCGGGGTTGATGATGAGCCGGCCCTGGCGGCTGATAGCGATGACGCTGCACCCTGTTTTCTCCCTGATCTGGTTTTCCATAAGGCGCTTGTTGCTAAGGTTGTCTGCTGCAGGCAGTCTGAAGACATTGAGGCCTTCAGCCAGCATGAGGAACTCCCCTGGTTTGAGGAGGTTCAGAATGGTGGCTGCGCCCATGGACGCATAGGACATGACCAGGTCGGCTCCGGCCCGGTGGAGGGTGCTGATGTTGCGCTCGAGGGTCGCCCGGCTGATGATCTGCGCGTCGGGCCTGAGTTTGCGGCAGTAGATGGTGAGATAAATGTTGAGGTCGTCCGTGTGGGTTGTGATGATGATGGACGGCGTAGCTGCGATCCCGGCCTTTTCAAGGACTTCGAGGGCCGCCGCGCTCCCGTGGATGTACTTGTCCCCTTCTTCAACCGGCACAGGGCGTTTCTCCACGATGCGATAGTCGATTCCCCGTTCTCTCAGGGTTTCGGCCGCGGCCTTGCCGACGCGGCCGCCTCCCAGGATTAGGACCGGCCCGTCCTTTCCCTCATAGAGGTAATGCTCCATCAAGGAGTCCTCAAAGCGCATCAACTGCGCTCTCGAACCTGCCAGCAGGAGCACCGCTGTGGGGCTGATGCGCTTGTCCGGTCGGGGGAGTTCGAAACGGCCGCGCTCCCATAAGCCAACCACGGTCAAGCCTGTTGTGGCACGCACCCGGCTTTCCATCAGGGTCTTTCCTTCCAGGGGGGTGCGCATGGCCGGCATTTCAGCGATGAGAAGCTCGTCAAAGCTTCCCACCACATTGGCATGCATGCCCCGGCCAACCACTCGCCGGGCCAGGGACTGGCCAAGCATCTTGGTGAACTGAAAAACATGGTTGCTGCCGGCCAACCGAAGAATGTCCAGAGAGTCGTCCTGGTCTGCATTGGCGACGATGGAGACGGAATCGGAGATTTCCCGGACCGTGAAGGCGATGTTGCTGCTCACTGCGTCTTCGTTCATAACAACGACCATGGCGGCCTGCTGCACCCTGGCGCGTCGGTACGTTTGAAAATCGTCCACCTCCCCGCTCAGCACGTGATACCCCGAGTCCAAAAGCTCCACGGCTTTTTTCGGATCAGGCTCCACGAGGACGTAAGGAAGAAGGTACTGCTTCAATTTCTGCACCAAGTTGATGGAAATAGGGTCGGTGGCGGTGAGAATGACGTGGCCCTTGTACTCGTCGCCCACCTCTACCTTGGTCCGAGCC
>JAWOJI010000412.1:0-3491 GCA_046481735.1 Desulfatiglandales bacterium
GATTTTCGACGCCCCTGGATGCTGAAGGGCAAAGCTTCAGGTTTGCCCTGTCCTTTGCCGTACAGATGAAACCTCAAGTGATGGCCGGCAAAGGACAGGACAAACCTGAAGCTTTGCCCTTCAGCATCCAGGGGCGTCGAAAATCCCCTCAGGTCCGCCGCACCCCAGAGATCCACTCCATGGGCGTTCATCCACGAAACCATCCAGAAAGGAAACGCATCTCGCAATTGATGCCCCCTCTGCTCGTTCCGCGTCTTGAGACCTCTGACCCAAAGATCGCAAATTTAAGTAAGGAAGTAAGCTACCTATTTGATCCGCTTCCCGGAGAAACGAAAACTCAAAATCCGAAGCACGAAATACCCTTTAAATCCGAAATTCGAATATCGAAACTCGAAACAATATCCAATGACCAAAATTCAAATGACCAAAACGGTGCAAGACTTCATTTCTGTTTGGAAATTTGGGGTTTTTAAAATTGTTTCGTATTTCGGATTTTCAATGTTTGCATCCTTCCAAACGCAGGAAATCGAACTGGCCCAAAAAGCGCACGCGATTCATGAGACTTGACACTACTTGTTAGGCATCTTGGGACTCGCGAAGTATTTCAACAGCTCCGCTTCCGTGTCCAAAAGGATCGTGGTCTTTTCTTCAAAGACCTTTTCATACGTCTCGAGCCTTCTCAAGAAAGCATAGAACTCCGGGTCCTTTTCAAAAGATGAGGCATAGATATCCGTCGCCCGCGCATCGCCTTCACCGGTGAGTACCATCTGTTCCTGGTAGGCTCTGGCAAGGATGATCTCCCTTTCTTTGTCGGTTTCAGCCCTGATCTCCTGAGAGCGCTGCTCTCCCTCCGCCCGGTACCTCATGGCAATTCGCTGCCGTTCCGCCTCCATCCGGGCGTAGACACTGGCCTGCACTTCCCTGGGAAGATCGGCTCGCTTGATCCGCACATCAATCACCCGGATGCCGAATCTTTTTGCCTGTTCGTGAGCTTCCTTGGCCACTGTCGCCACAATGGTCTCTCGCTCCTCTCGGATAAACCCGATGAAATTGTGCTTGGCAATCTCCTCGCGCAGCCTGGCCACCAGCACGTCGTCCAGTCGGGCCAGAGCTGCCGCTTCGGTCCTGACGCTTCTGTAGAACTCGAGGGGATCTTCTATGATCCACCGGGAGACGTGGTCCACCAGCACTCTTTTCTTGTCCAGGGTGATGTATTCCACGGCGGTTGCGTCTTGTGTGAGCACTCTCTTTTCGAAAACATGCAGGGTCTGAACAAAGGGAATCCTGAAGTACAAGCCAGGCTCTTGAATGGATCGGATATATCTTCCGAACTGGGTGATAATGGCCTGCTGTGTCTCATCTACGGTGAAGGATGCATTCATCCCCACCACGACAGCCACAATCAATACAATAATAAGCGCTGCTTTCTTAGGTCCACCCATGATATCTCACTCCTTTTTCCCTTCCTTGAGAAGCAAAGATTCCTTTAAAGGAAGCCACTTCACGACCGAATCATTTCCCTGAGAGGGAAAAATGAATTTCTCTTTGCCAGGCAAAACTTTGTCCATGGTTTCGAGGTAAAGTCGCTCCCTTGTCACCTCTTTTGCCTTGGCGTAGGCCTCCAGCACGTCTAGGAACCTTCCCGCATCTCCCTCGGCCCTTATTATCCTCTGCTCCTTGTACGCTTCGGCGCTCCGAACCATCTGGGCGGCTTCGCCCCTCGCCCTGGGAATGAGATCCTCCCGGTACCCCTCCGCTTGGCGGATCATGCGATCCCGGTCTTCCCATGCCCTCACCACATCATGAAAAGCATCTTTCACCTGTTCCGGCGGGTCCACCACAAGAAGCCTGACATCCGTGGCCAGCAGCCCGGTTTTGTATTGGTCCAGAAGGGTCTGGAGATATTTCTTGATCTCTTCCTGAACAAACATCCTGCCTTCGGTCATCGTGTAATCAATGGTGTTTCTGCCCACAATTCCCCGAAGAGCCACTTCAGCGGCCGTTTTCAACGCCTCCTCAGGATCTCTCACCCTGAACAGGAACTCGGAGGGCTCCCGTACGATGTACTGAACGAAAAGCTGGGCATCCACAATGTTTTCATCCCCGGTGAGCATAAGCGACTCTGCAGGCACGGGCCGGGCCCGGCCGGATGCCGGATCGGTTCTAAAGCCCACCTCCGCTCGCCTCACCGTGGCGATGTCAACCACATTATGGCTCTGGATAGGCCAGGGAAAACGGTACCGAAGACCCGGAGAAGTCTGGGTCACTTCTTTCCCGAATTGCCGGATCACCCCGATTTCCCCGGGCCCCACAACATAGATCCCTGAGACCAGCCACAGGGCGATCACAACGGCCGCGACGATCCACCGAACCGACTTTCCTCCCCATTGACTCATTTTCTGCTGAATCTTGGCAAGGACCTCCTCCAGGGAAGGGGCGCTTGGTCGCTGGCCGCCCCCTCTGCGGAATCCTTCATCCTTCCACTTCATAAGCAATCTCCTTTCATTTTCTCATAGGATTATAGTTGGGCCTGAGGCATGAGCATCAGATAGCGGCTGAACCAACTTTGTCCTAAACGGATCGGTTCCAGGTTCAGGGTTCAGAGTTCAGAGGTTATACTGATTGAACCAGCATCAAATATTGATCAGAATTCGCGATACTCAACTGAACCCATTGGGTGTATAGTCGCTATGAGCACGATGAACACGAAATCTCTTAGAGAGAAGATGGTTTGGTGCTTTTCAACCCAGAACACTGAACTCTGAACCGCTCAACCTTAGCTTTATTATTTTCCTAAACCGTATAGGCTGAGGAATGCCCTGTCAACCCGAATCGGCAGGGCTTGTTCCCTTTTGGACCTTTGGAAGCTTGCGTCTACCCCTTGAAAAAATAGCGCTGTGCGGGTAAGAGAGAAGAATCTCCAATGGAAAGGCGGGGAATCCATGACCCACATCTTTCTCACCCTCACATTGCTTCTCCTCTCCGGTCTGACTCTTATCGCTCTCTCATTCCTTATCTCCTGCATTTGGGAGAAAGAAAGGAGAGCTTCTTTTATTGCAGCCTTCCAGTTGACGGGAGCGCTTTCCCTTTGCGCTCTTTTCCTTTACTTGAGAAGCACCGGCCTCTTCCAAACGGCACTCGGCTCGATGCTCCTTTTTGCGGCGATCCTATCTGCAGGCTTTGTTTTCTACTTCCTCGCAAGGAGAAGCCCGCCCAACCCAAAAGCCCTGCAGGGAACAAGCGGCTGCATCACGGGGCACCCAGAAAGAGTGGATGAGCGGGAAATGGTCTTTGCCCGCAATCGTTCCATCCGCCCCGGCTCTCCCGAATACGAAATCTTCTACAAGGAGCACCCTGAGATGGAAGCGCACGATGCCGAGAGAAGGGAACTGGGAGGGCCGCTCGGCCGGTTGGGCGCCATCGACAAGCCCGTGGAGGGGATGAATGTGGCGGCTGCGATGGCTTCCCTTTCCATCCCCTTGTCTCTTTCA
>JAWOJI010000470.1:0-4961 GCA_046481735.1 Desulfatiglandales bacterium
GACACACCCTGGGGTATTGAGCACTACGGTCTTAGTTGCCGCAAATGATATTGCCTGGAGCCCGAATAGAAGCAACAAAAAGGCCGCTGCCAACACGAACGTAACATGAACACGTTTTCCCATTAAAATCTCCTTCTTCAAAATTATTCATTTTATATACTATACCAACTTAATCGGAAAGGTCAAGCCCGAATGAATTCAGCAAGCACATGCGAGCAGCCTACCCCCCCCCCCCAGCCGCCCCTATCCCAAGATTCGCCCAATAAAAAATCAAAGTCCCGTAGCCTCATCTGAACAACCCAAGATTCCGTCTGAACGCGACCGTCCCTCTTTGGTGTCCGGGTTGTCTGGGATAACTTCCATTCCTGGAAATATTGAGATGAGGAGATTAGTGAAAGAGAGAAAGAGTGCAGTGTAGTGCCGTGTAGTGTGGTGAGATAGGGCCGTTTATGGATTGATGAGAACTGCAGTCACAACCTCTTTGATTCGAGAACCCAGACTGCGGTAACTGTTATTGCGTTTGCGGAAACGATTTGTGTAAGTGCCCTGATAGGTCATTTTCCAAAGACCTGCTCGTGAGTAAGCAACTCGATCTGACCTTTTCGCGCCTCCTCCCGCAGTTCAACAAGGTCTCTCCATATGAGGGAGCCCTCCTCTATCTCCCAGCCCTCCCCAAAGGCCAACTTGGTGAGTTCATCGTGTACGACCTCGCGCACTACCTCACGCAACATCGTCCGCAACTGGCGCTTTGAGATCGTCACGGTATCAGCACTTGTTGTCTTTCCCATGGCAAGCCTCCCATCCTTTAGGTCCATATAGTAAAAATAATATTTCATCTAACTGGAACTGTCAACGCAGTGTAAAGATCATCCGCTGTGAACATGGTGTTCCTGACAATCAAAAATGTCAGCAAGGTCATCGATCAGCCCAAGGCGATCTCGTTTGGTCAACCAGAATTCAGAAAAGCCATCTAATGTGGAGAGTGAGGCATTCATTTGGATTTTGGGACGCCCACTTATCATCCTTTTTGGATCCATTTGTTGTGTTTTAACATATGTCTTGACACAACATTTTTGTCATGTCATTTTACTGAAGCGGATGAATCAAGCCAACGAAAGAGAGGTCGCCAATGGCATACGTTAGGAAAAGAGGCAAGCAGCTCGTCATCGTTCAGGGGGTGCGGGAGCCCAATAAGGGAAAGGTGCAGCAGAGGATACTCTTTACCATCTTTTCAAAGGCGGAAGCGCTCCAGATACTCGGACGAAAGAACGAAGGCCATGACGTGCAGTTCCAGCATCTGCTTCAACACCAGTATCCTGGTATCAAGCTCAACTGGGACAAGATATATGCAGGGATTTCTGAACACCTTCATGTACTGCCGGACCTTTACCAGTACGAGACAACGCGTCTTCGCAGCCAATTTCGTAAAGATCTTTGCTCCTTTGCCCGGCAACTCATGCTGGCTGACCCACAGGATTTCGTCGCAGCAGGCAATTTGATCCAGGAGCACCGCGTGGAGTTGGAGTATCTGGCCGATTTGATCCAATGGCGACTGAAGCTCCGCGAACAAGAGCCGAACCAATGGAATCTGGACAACCCCTTTTATTGGCGTTTCACGCTCCAGGGAGCAGGCGTGCCTCCCTTTATCGAGGAACATGTATCGGATTTCTACGACAGAGGCGAGTATGACCGGGCAAAGGTTCTTTTTCGGCTTCTTACCGAATGTTTTGACGACTATGCAGAGGGATACAATTACCTCGGCTTGATCTCACTCCACGAGGAGAAGCTGGAGGAAGCAATGGGGCACTTTAAGAGGGTCATCGAGACTGGTCGAAAATCTTTTCCCAGCAGAATTCCTCGAACCCGTTACTGGAAGGACATGTCTACGCGCCCTTATGTGCGCGGTCTGATGAATCTGACACTCACCTTGAACCGCGCCGGACGTTACGCTGAGGCCCTTATGATTTGCGACCGACTCGAAAAGGAATGCGGAGAGGACATTTCACCCATCTCATACCGGGCAATGGTCTATCTCAACACAGGTCGCTGGCAGGACGCCGCCGATATGGCATTAAGACTTCACAAGATCGATGCATCGGAAAGCCTTGTGGCTGCATTTGCCTTGTGCGAATTAGGCGATACGGAACACGCCTTGGCCTCTTTTCTTCATGGGGCTTTTTCTTTCCCACAGGCAGCTCGCATCCTGTTAGGGGCTCGGGTCAAATCACCCAAGAACCATGAAGAGGCGGACGATCGCAACAGAGGCATTGAAATGAGCAGGGACCTTGCCGTGTACCTAAGAGGCCGTAGCCGGAGGTCACGTCGGTTTTTCAGGCGCGTTCTTAATGAACACAAAGTAAAAGCCCTCCTGGATGAGATGGAAAAGGTAAAGGAAAGATGGCACGACCAGCGCAGGTCAGGAGAACGGGAAGCATTCGATCGGATGTGGCACATGCAGTCACCCGAATTCGCAAAACAAGAAGCAAGAAAACTCACGGGGATCCTGAGATGATCGAGGAAACTGTCCATCGCCATTCTTCGCCTGAAGCTAAGGTGGCTTTGTTCCGAAGCCTTTTTCGGGGACGCGATGATGTCTATCCCCGCCGTTTTGAAAGCCGAAAAACCGGAAAACATGGTTACCAGCCCGCCTGCAGCAATGAATGGGACAGGGTCCTCTGTGACAAACCAAGGGTCAAGTGCCATAAATGCCCGAACCGTCGTCTTCTGCCGTTAACCAACGAAGTCATTCGACGGCACCTTTCCGGCCTGGACGAAACAGGCCGGAGTTTTGTCATTGGTATCTACCCGATGCTCCAGGACGAAACGTGCTTCTTCCTGGCAGCGGATTTTGACAAGAAGAGTTGGCGCGAGGATGCGGCGGCATACCTGGAAACCTGTCGTCAACTGGGCCTTTCCGCATCCGTCGAACGCTCGCGCTCCGGCTTTGGGGGCCACATCTGGCTGTTTTTCCAGGAGTCCATCCCTGCCGGGCTAGCACGAAGGCTTGGTTCCTATGTTCTGACCGAAACCATGGAACACCGCCCGGACATTGGCCTGGACTCCTATGACCGCTTTGTCCAGAACCAGGACACGTTGCCAAAAGGTGGATTCGGGAACCTCATTGCGCTCCCGCTCCAGAAGGAACCGAGAGAACGCGGGAACACTGTATTCCTGGACGAGCAGTTCAACCCTTACGCCGACCAGTGGGCATTCCTGTCGACCATTCGAAAGATAGGACGGGATGAGGTGGAACGGATTGTTCGTGATGCCTAAGATCGCAACCGGGTCCTGGGAGTGCGACTTGCCCCAGCGGATGAGCATGACGATACGCCTTGGACGGCGCCGCCTTCGCGCCGCCGAAAAGAGCCTTCTCCAGTAGGCCCCGTGCCGGAGAAAATGGAACTGGTTCTCGGCAACCAGATCTACGTCGCCAAAGACACTTTGTCCCCGGAGTTAAGGAACCGATTGCTCCGGCTGGCGGCGTTTCAGAACCCGGAGTTTTACAGAGCACAGGCGATGAGGCTGTCAACCTATGGGAAGGACCGCATCGTTGCCTGCGCGGAGGATTATCCGCACCACATCGGACTTCCACGCGGGTGTTTCGAGGATGTGAAAGGGCTTCTCTCGGATCTGAAAATCGAGCCGTTAATCCGCGACGAGCGCTTTGAAGGAAAGCGATTGGACGTTTCTTTTCATGGCGTTTTGCGGCCCGATCAGAAATTGGCGGCAGCAGCGATGTGCCGTCATGATACTGGGGTCCTGTCCGCCGCCACCGCCTTCGGAAAGACCGTGATCGCGGCATGGCTCATTGCGGAACGGGCCGTCAACACCCTTGTCCTCGTTCACCGCCGTCAGCTGCTGGAACAGTGGGTGGAGCGGTTATCGACATTTCTAGGCCTGCCCGTGAAAGCTATCGGGAAAATCGGCGGCGGGAAGAAAAAGCCGACAGGCATGCTGGATGTAGCACTTATTCAGAGCCTGGTTAGAAAAGGGGTGGTCGATGACCGGGTCGGCGAATACGGGCATCTTGTTGTAGATGAATGCCACAGGCTTACCGCCGCGATCGTCGGAAGGATCTGCTTTTGCAGCAAAACGGCTATGTGGTATTGCGATTCCTGGCTGAGGATGTCTGCACCCATCTCGATGATATTCTCGACTCCATCCTTCGAGTCATGGTAGCGAACCGGAAAAGACCCTAAAGAATTCCATCATGATCAGGGCCTTGGCTGGCGATACCAGTTTGCTGGTTGAGGTCACTCATCTTTCCGTACGTGAACTTCGAAATCCCCGTTCATGTTGAGACAGCAAATAAAATAGCTTTGCTCTCACGACTATGGATTTTTCTGTATGACTGAGGTTTACGCAAAAACGGTCTTTGGAATAGACAGCCTCGACTATCGAGATTTTCGCGATATTGTAGCTGCCCCGTCCCGAAAGCGGAAAACCATATTTGATTCGCACAAGTGAGACTGAACTGTCCAGGCAGCCACATCCGGCCCGTTTAGCCGCAGGCCACACCGAAAAAGACTTACCTGATCATTTGGTGTCCAGTCATATAAAAAAGGGGTTAAACAAATCTGTCTAACCCCTTGATATAATGGCGGGGACGACGAGACTCGAACTCGCGACCTCCGACGTGACAGGCCGTAAAGCATCGTTTACCTCCATTAACCTCTCTTATCTATGCTTTCAAAATCACATGGATTTTGATTTACCCGATTTCTGTTGATTTACTTCAGGTTATCGTGTATTCTAGCGTCCATGTTGGGGATAGTGTTGGGGAATAAAATCTCCGACCTTTCCCGCAGCAGAGCCTCCCTTAAGACCAATCCCCAACATTTCCCCATCACCAATAAAGGAACCCAGTTATGCCTCGACAGCAGAGATGCAAGACTAAATATCCTGGCGTCTATTGGATTGAAGGGCAAACTATTGGGACAGGAAAACCAGAAAGGATTTAC
>JAWOJI010000045.1:0-13922 GCA_046481735.1 Desulfatiglandales bacterium
TTCCGTTGGCGGCAATGGTCATGGCTTTCCCTTTGCCCAGCATTGCGCGATCGATCACTTTCCCACTCACGAGCAGGGCCCTGGAGTGAGGGAAAATCTTGACGATATTGGGCGGGCGGCCGATTTGCAGGGCTTTTTCAAAGGTTGAATTCCTCACGGTCATGGATTCTCTCCTTTCAAGAATCTGGACACACAGGTTCAGCGATTTCAAAAAATCTTAAGGATCATGGTTCGCATCATACCAGCCCTAGGAAATCCAGTCAACGCCCGGTCTTCTACCCCTGACACACCATCCGGCTTCAGGAAAACCCTTGACAGGGGGCGGCCCAATCTGACACTTTTCCTTTGGCAGGCTTGTGGGTCCGGCGGATCCCGCCGCTCACTGATTACCCCAGAACAGGGAACCCATGGCTGAGTTTGTTTATTCCAACGTGGCAAAGGAAATGGAGTTCTACGGCTATGACGGCGTCGTCAAGAGCCACTGCCGCATGTGTCACGGCGGATGCGGCGTCCTGGTGTACAAAAAGGAAGACAAGGCCGTCAAAATCGCCGGAGACCCCGACTGCCCCATCAATCACGGGACTCTTTGCACCAAGGGACTCGCGTCCCTCCAGCTTGCCTACCATCCGGACCGGCTGACCCATCCAGCAAGAAGAATCGGCCCCAAAGGGAGCGGGCGCTGGGAACGCATTTCCTGGAATGAAGCCCTGGACGCCATTGCGGAACGGATCCTTTTTTTCAAAGAGCGCTATGGGGCGGAATCCATTGTGCCGGGTTATGGAACCGGCAGAGAAAACGAGGCGGTGATTTACCGCTTTGCCAACCTTCTGGGAACGCCCAATGTTTTGACTGCCGGACATTTCTGCTACGGTCCGCGGATCGCCACTTCCATCATCACCTGCGGGACAAATCCCATCGTGGATTACGCAAACGACCCCCGGTGCATCATGGTCTGGGGCAACAACATCGTCATCAGCAACCCCGACGAATACAAAGGAGAGCCCTTCTCCGTTGCGTTGAACAAGGGTGCGAAGCTGATTGCCGTCGATCCCAGGCTGACCCGGATCGCCGCCAGGGCAGACGTGTGGCTGCAACTTAGACCGGGAACCGATGCGGCCCTCGCTCTCGCCATGCTTCATGTGATCATCATGGAGGAGCTTTACGACAAGGACTTTGTCGCAAACCATGTGCACGGCTGGGAGGCTTTTGTGAAACGCGTCAGGGAGTATCCGCCGGAGCGCGTGGAAGAGATCACCTGGGTGCCCGCCGAAAAAATCCGGCAGGCCGCACGTCTCTTCGCCGCCGCCAAACCGGCGGGGATCCAGTGGGGAGTCGCCATCGAACAGCAAATCAACTGTGCGGACAATGACCGGCTGCTCATGGCCCTTATGGGGATAACGGGAAACATCGATGTTCCGGGCGGTCAGGTTCTCTTCCAGCAGCCCCGAATCAGAAACGTTGGCCATTTCGGCGCCCACAGGATGCTGTCCGACACCCAGCGCGAAAAGCGTCTGGGTGGGAATCGATTCCGGCTCGCCGGCAACTTCGGCATCATCAACCCTAAGTGTGTCTGGGATGCAATCATCGAGGAAAAACCCTACCCTGTGAAAATGCTCTTCTTCATCAGCTCCAACCCCCTTCTGACCCGCGCCAATGCAAAATACGTCCGTCAAGCCCTCGAAAAGGTTGGGTTCATGGCCGTCTCCGATTTTTTCATCACGCCAACGGCCGAACTTGCGGACATCGTTCTTCCCGCGGCAACGTGGCTCGAGATGGATTACATCGGGGATTTCTGGAAGCGTCACGGCTATCTGCTCCCGAGAAGAAAAGTAATCCAGGTGGGGGAGTGCCGTTCGGATCACGAGATGCTCAATGACCTGGCCCACCGGGTGGGGCAGGGGGAGCACTGGTGGCACAGTTTCGAACAGGCCCTTGATTGGATTCTGGAACCCATGGGCTTGACCTGGCAGGAGTTCAAAAAGACGGACGGCATCCGGGGGGATGTGGTAAACAGGAAGTACGAGACCAATGGCTTCTCGACCCCTACCCGCAAGTTCGAGCTCTATTCCACGCTTCTCGAAAGCTGGGGATACGACCCTTTGCCTCAATTTCGAGAACCTCTCGAAAGCCCTTACAGCACTCCCGAGTTGTTCCGAGAATACCCGTACATCCTGATTACGGGAAGGAGAAGCCCAGGTTTCTTCCACTCCGAAAACAGGCAACTGCCTTGGATGAGGGAGCTTCAAAGGGACCCTGTCGTGGAGATTCATCCGGAAGCCGCTGCCAGGGAAGGCATCTCTGAAGGCGAGTGGGTAACGATCGAATCCCCCCGGGGCAAAGTGAGGCAAAGGGCCAAATTCTACGCCGGCATGGATCCCCGCATCGTGTCCGCAGAGCATGGCTGGTGGTTTCCTGAAAAAGGGGGTCCGGCCCACGGCTGGGATGAGTCCAACATCAATATTCTCACGGACAACGCCTATGAAAACTGCGACCCTGCCATGGGCGCCACCCATGTGAGGACTCTTCTGTGCAGGATTTGCCCGGAGAAGAGGTGAGGGAGGGAGGTTTCCAATGCACCTGGTCGCTCTAGAGATCGATCACCCGTTGTGCTGGGGATGCAGGACCTGCGAAGTCGCGTGCAAACAGGAAATGAACGCCCCCGACGGTGTCCGGCTCATCCGTGTGCTGGAGGACGGGCCGAGAGAGGTGGAAGGCAAGCTCGAATTCGTGTTCCACGTGAGTCTGTGCCGGCACTGCGAAGTGCCGCCCTGTGCCGAAGCCTGCCCCGAACAAGCCATACACAAGAGAGAGGACGGTATCGTCGTCCTGGATCAGGAGCGGTGTACGGGGTGCAAAGCCTGCATAGAGGAATGCCCCTATGAAGCCATCGCTTTTGACCAAGATGCAGGGGTCGCTACGAAATGCAACCTCTGCCATCACCGGGTGGACCGGGGCCTTTTGCCCGCGTGCGCCGACAATGTGTGCCTGGCCCACTGCATCCACTTTTCCGCCCGGAGTTGAGGCGCCTTCGTTTTGCAGTTTTGAGAGAGAACCCCCATGCCCGGCCGGCAAATTTGATGACTTCATAAAAAACCCGAAAACCGCCGATACGTCATTGCGAGCGAAGCGTGGCAATCTCGTAATCCCTTGGATCGCTGGGAGATTGCCACGGCGCTTCGCGCCTCGCAATGACAGTGTAGGACTTTTTACGAAGCCGGCAAATTTGAATTTCAAAAAGGTAGACGGTTATCTTTTTTCGTTCTGTCGGTATCGTGCAAAATTGCCGGCATGGCAAAATCATTCGAAATGGAAAAACCATGAACAAGTCCGACATCCCCCCATGTTTCATTTTCATCGACAAGGAGGGCCGGTGGTTCCACAAGGGTGTGGAGATGATCCGCCGGGAGATCATTCGATTCTTTTACGACCACATGGAGTTGGACGGATCGGGCCGTCACCTGATATGCTGGGGAGAGGAACGTTGTTTTCTTGAAGTGCAAGACACGGCTTTCGTGGTCCGAAAGGTCGATTTGCAAGAAAAGGGGGGTGCCCAGGAATTCCGCCTTTCTCTGAGCGACGATTCGCACGAGGCGCTCGTCCCTGAAACCCTTTTTGTGGGAGAAGAGAACGTGCTTTACTGCAAAGTCAAGCTCGGGAAGTTCCCTGCCCGCTTCCATCGCCCTGCCTACTACCAGCTTGCGGAGTTCATGGCCGAAGAAGGCGGCAGGTACTACCTGCCGCTTAACGGAAAGAAATATTTGATTTCTTGAGCAGTAGCGTCAGGCATAATGCTCAACCAGGACGGCACAGTAACAAGCGCCAGATGCAAGGCGCGCGAATCTTGAGGAATGAGGCGTACATAGAAGTACGCCGCAGTGACGAAAGATGAAGCGCAACGCCGCAGATGGACTTTTTACGAAGCCGTCAAACTTGAATTTCCTCATCCTCGCTCGAGGGGCTTCAGGATCTCGATGCTCGCACTCCTCCGCAGGTTATCGAGCCAGTTCCGGAACAATTCTTCCTCCTTCATGCGCTTCAGCATTTCACGGTATTCCTGCTTCTCTTCCTCATACTTGGCCAAGCTGATTCCTTCTTCGCCTTCCCATCGAACCACGAACACCCCTCTTTCGTTTTCGAAAACCCTTTCAGGGTATCGCGTGTTCTCATTCAGGACGAAGATGGTTTCGTAGAGATCCTGGGAATACCCTACGTCTTTCAACGGTTCCTGCCGGCTGAAGAAGTCCGTGGTTTTCAGATCAAGGCCTGCCTCCCCTGCAAGTTCGGTCCACTCTCTGCCCTCTTTCAGTTTCTGAAGGAACGCTTCAGCTTCGGTCCTTGCTTTCTCGGATGCCAGGTGGGCTGCAAAATCCGTCTTGACTCGGTCCTCCACCTCGGCAAAAGGAGGGATCGCCGAAGCCGCTCTTTCGGTTACCTGGAAAATGTAGAACTTCCCACCCTGCTCGATAACCTCGCTCGTCTCATTCCCCTCCAGGGAAAAAAGCGTTTGACGAAGCCTTTCGTCGCCCCCTAAGGGAGCAATCGCCTCTGTGAGGGCGAACAAACCGGTTTCTTCCGCTTTCATCTGGTGTTCCGCTGCGTGCGCCTTCAAATCCGCGTCATAAGGCATTTGATCCAGCAAAGTGAAGGCTTTTTCATGGGCGAGATCCGAAGCTGCCGTCTTGATCAACGTAGAGAGGATCTGTTCCCTCACTTCTTCAAGAGTCTTGGTTCTTGCTTCCTTCACATCTTCCACCTGGATGATGTGAAAGCCGAAAGAAGTCCTCACCAGGTCGCTGATCCCACCCTTTTCCAGGTTGAATGCCGCATCCTCAAAAGGCTTCACCATCTGGTTCTCTGAAAAGTATCCCAGGTTTCCTCCATCCTCGGCAGCCGGATCTTCGGAATACTCTCTTGCCAGTGCCGCAAAATCCTCTCCATCCCTCGCCTTTTTCAAAACCTCCAGCGCCCTCTCTTTTACTTGTTCCTCCTCTTCATAGGTCGCATTCTCCGCAACCTTGAAAAGGATATGCCTTGCCTTGACCTGCTTTCTTTCTTTGAAGGTGTCGAGATAGTCTTCATAGTACTCCTGGACCCTCTCCTCGCTCACATTCAGGGCCGATTGGAACGATTCGGGATCAAAGGTCACATAAGCCACCCGGATTTTTTCCGGAGTCCGGTATTTCTCCTTGTTTTCCTCGAAGTAGGCCTCCAGGGCCGCCTCTTCCATTTCCACCCTGTCCTTGAATCGCTCCGGGTTGAACTGTACCAGACTGACTTTCACCTTCTGATTGGCAAAGGTGTACAGGTCCAGAACTTCCTGTTCCGTCACCGGCAAAAAAGTCGTCAGGAATTGCCGCACTTTTTCCTGAAGGATTTCCTCGGCAAGCACTTCCTCGAAATCCTCGGGTGTCATCCGGTTGTTGAGCAGGACCGTCCGGTACCGCGACTCATCGAATTGTCCCCTGAACTGGAAGGCCGGATAGGACAGGATCCTTTCCCTGATCTCTTGTTCCGTCACGTCCAGACCGATTCTCTTCGCCTCCTGGCTGATCAGTCTTTGCGTGATCAGACCTTCCATGGCTCTGTTCCTGATGTCGAATATCTTTACGAGATTGTCGTTCCACATCCCCCTGTACTCCCTTTGGAGAGCTTCAAGGAGGGTTCTGTAAGCTTTCTCATATTCCATGACCGTGATGATATCCCCGTTGACACTGGCGAACTTGCTGCCTTCGTGTTCCCTGAAAGAATATCCGAAATAGAAAACAAAAACGATGGCGATGATCGCGATCAGAACCTTGATCAGCCATGATTTGGCATGCTTTCTCATCAAACTGAGCAACATGAAAACGATCCTCCTTTGATTTCCAGGCAAAAAACCGGTCCCCAAAGCCCGGCTTCGGTTTAAGCCCGGAGGGCGAAATCAAGCGCATGGGACCGGCAAAATCCGAACTTCGAATACCGCAACAATTCTGACGACTTCGCAAAAAGTCTCAAAAGCCGTCACTCCCGCCGGAGTTTATCCCCGCGCAGGCGGGGGCGGGAATGACGGAAAAAGCCTATTCCAGACTTTTTACCGTGAAAATCCCCCCTGGCCCCCCTTTTTAAAAGGGGGGAAGATTTTACGCAGATTCCTTAACCCTCCCCCTTTGGTAAAGGGGGATAGAGGGGGATTTTCATCAGTGGGGGTGGCCTGCACCAAGGTCATGAGCGTTTACGAGTTCATCAATTTTATAAAACTGTAAAATTAGCATTCCGATTCGCCCTTGTCCACCGGAATTCACTCACGGTCTTCTTCTTATCCCCCTCACCTCTTCAACATATAGTACACCACCGGCACGATGAAGAGCGTGAAGAAGGTGGAGGCGGAAAGCCCGAAAATCAAAGCCCACGCCAGCCCGGAGAAAACCGGATCCAGGGTGATGGGCCAGGCCCCCAGGGCGGTCGTTGCGGCGGTAAGCACGATGGGGCGAAACCTGACGGCGCCGGATTGAAGGATCGCTTCCTTCAGCATCGCGCCCTCTTTCACAGCCCCTTCTATGAACTCGACCAGCACCAGGGAGTTTCGGATGACAATGCCTCCGAGTGCGATCATCCCGATCATGCTGGTGGCCGTGAAGAACACCGGGTTTTCGTACCCGCCCACCGGGTCTGTGAAGATCACGTTGAAAAGCCAGAATCCCGGCATGATGCCGATGAGGGTGAGAGGAAGGGCGATCATGATGAGAAGAGGCATGAAAAAGGAGTTCATTTGAATGACCAGAAGAATGTAGATCCCGGTCATGGCCCCCACATAGGCCATGCCGAGATCCCGGAAAACATCCACGGTGATCTTCCACTCCCCTTCTCCTGCCCATTCCACTCTGACCCCTTCGGGGGGAGGATCGTCGCGGAGTCGCTTCTGCATGTCCAGGACGGCTTCGGCAGGAGCCCGGCCGGCCATCTCCCCAAAAACATAGACCACCCGTTCGAGATTCTTGTGGTAGATGGGCTGATCCTCTTGAGTTTCCGTGAACACGCCGATCTCTGCAAGAGGGACCGTCTTGCCGTCCACGGTCTTCACGGGGATCTGGGAGAGAGCCGTGGGTCCCGCTCTTTTTTCCCTTGGGTAGGTGATGCGGATGGGCAGGCACTGCCGTTCCCCCTGAGCGTGAACCGTGGCCGGACCACACACCGTAGACATCCTGAGGGTCTGCGCCACCGCCTCGGGCGTAATCCCGTGGAGTGCCGCCTTTTCTTTGTCAATGACGAAGTCCACCCGGCGCCGGGGAAATTCCACGGTGCTGTCGATGTCCACCACAAAAGGCTCTCGGCGCATCAGCCCCTCAACCATGTCGGCGGCTTCAATCAGCTCCTCGTAAGACTTTCCGGGCAGACCGTAAATCTCCGCCGCCACGGTGGCAATGACCGGGGGTCCAGGCGGCACCTCAACAATTTTCGTGCGGCTCCCGTGATTTGAGCCGATGGCCTCCAGGTCTTTCCGGATCCTGAGAAGGATCTCGTGACTTTGCCGGACCCGCATTTCCTTGTCGGCAAGGTTCACCCGGATATCTGCTACGTGACCTCCCTGTCGGAGATAGTAATGGCGAACCATTCCGTTGAAGTCCATGGGTGAAGAGGCGCCCGTGTAGGAGACGAAGTGAATGACTTCCGGGACGGTCCTGAGGTAGTGCTCGAAGTCCCTCACTACCTTGTCCGTGGCTTCCAGCGGAGTTCCCTCGGGCATGTCGATCACGATCTGGAATTCGTTTTTGTTGTCAAAGGGCAGCATTTTGAGAGGTACGAAGCGAAACAGGGCCAACCCTGCGGAGAAAAGCAGAAGGGCAACAAGAGCTGCAATAAGAAGGACGCGCTTCAGTCGTGACTCGAGGAACGGACCCAAGAGCGAACCATACCCCCGTTTAATCCAGTCGGGGGTGCTTTCCTTCGTGAGCAGGGCTTCCTCATCCCCTCCTGTGCGTGCATACCCCCTCAGAAGCCTGAAAGAAACCCAGGGCACGATGGTCAGCGCAGCAACCGTGGAGAAGCTCACCGTGAGAGGGACATTGGCGGCCATGGGCGCCATGTAAGGGCCCATCATGCCGGAGATGAAAAACATGGGCAGGAACGAGACGATGATGGCCAGGGTGCTCATGATCACCGGCGGCAGCACTTCCTGGACGGCGTAAAGGGTAGCCTGTAGGGGTTTTCTCCTGCCCATGAGGATATGCCGTTGAATGTTGTCCACATTGGTGATGGGGTCGTCGACCACGAGCCCCAGGGAGAGGATGAGGGCAAAAAGGGTCACACGGTTGATGGTGTATCCAAAGAGGAAGTTGGCAAAAAGAGCCAGCGAGAATGTGATGGGCACCGACACGGCCACCACCAGGGCTTCCCGCCAACCCATGGTAAAAAAAAGGAGAGCCACCACGGTGAGGATGGCAAAGGCTAAAGAACGAAGCAAATCATTCACCTTGTCCTGGGCCGTTTGGCCGTAGTTGCGCGTAACCTCGACCTCGACGCCGTGGGGAATTACGTTTTCCTTCAGATCTTCGAGCCTCCGAAGAATCTCCGCCGCCACATTGACGGCGTTGCTGCCCTTTTTCTTGGCCAAGGCGAGAGTGACGGCCGGGTTGGCGCTCCCGTCCGGAAAACCGATGCGGGCGTAGTGAACAGCCTCCTCAGGCCCGTCCAGCACGGTAGCGATGTCACGCAGGTAGACAGGCTTCGATTCCCGGACACTGACAACGAGATCCTCCACTTCCCTTGCCGAGGTGAGGAAAGATTCGCTGGTCACCAGGGTCTCCTGGTTGCCCAAACTGAATGCACCCGCTGTCACGGAAACATCCGTGCCCTGAAGGGCCCGGAGCACGTCGATCTTCGAAACCCCCCTGCCTGCCATCTTCTGGGGAGCCAGTTCGACCCGGACCTCCCGCTTTCTCCCTCCCACGATAGAGGTTCTGGAGGTGTCCTTCACCTCGGCAAGGCGGGTGAGCACTTCCTCACCGACCCGTCTCAGGGCGTGGTCCTCATAGATTTGGGAGTGAAGGGTTAGGGTGACGATGGGAACGTCTTCGATCTCAACAGGCTTAATGACCCAGCCTTTCACAAGGGGGGGCGCTTGATCGATGTTCATGCTGATCTTGTTGTGAAGTTTGACAAGAGAGCGTTCCCTGTCCTCTCCCACAAAGAAGCGCACGGTGACCACGGCCATGTCTCGACGGGAGGTGGAGTAGACATACTCCACGCCGTCGATCTGCCAGAGGAGTCTCTCCAGGGGAGTGGCCACAAGGTTTTCCACCTCCCAGGCCCCGGCCCCCGGAGCCTGTACGAACACGTCCGCCATGGGAACCACGATCTGGGGTTCCTCCTCGCGGGGCGTTAGAGTAATGGCCGTGGCGCCAAGGGAAAAAGAGAAGATCATCATGAGGATGGAGAGCTTCGAAGTGAGAAACGGGCCCACCAGTCGAGGAATGAAACCTTTCGGAGAGCTCTCCGGCTCAAACATCGTCATCCGCCCCCAAAGCGACCCTTTCATTCCCCTTCAACCCGGAGAGAATTTCTATCTTCTCGCCGAACACCCTGCCCGTGGTCACAAAAACCTGGCCCCACCGGCCGTTCAGATCCACGGTGACCACTTCGAGCTGACCGATCCTGCGAAGCGCCTTTCTCGGAATCAATACTGCTTCTCGTTCCTTGACAGGAAGCAGCAGTCTCCCGAACATGCCGGGAAAGATATCGCCCTGTTCCGGCAAGCCGACTTTCACAAGAATCGTCCTTGTCGAGGGATCCGCTGAAGGTTCCACCTCTTCCACAGTCCCTGTCAGGAATCGTTCGAGGGCGTCGATCCTGAGTTCCAGCACCGTTCCGGCGCGTATCCTGGCAATGAGGCTTTCCGGGATCAGGGCTTCCAATCGGAGCTCGCCTCTCGTCTGAAGGATCAACAGCGGCTTCCCGGGAACGGCAAGGTCACCCGGCTCTACCAGTCGCCTCGCCACCTCCCCGGCCTCTGGTGCGACAACCCTGGTGTAGCCGAGTGCGATTTGTGCTTCCTTGACCCCCTCCATGGCTTGTTTTACACCGGATTCCGCCTCCTTCGTTGCCATTTCCGCCTGATCGAGACGGGCTTTTGCCTGCAGATAGGCCGCCTCGACCTGCTCCATGTCTTGCGCTGTGGCGGCCTTGGCGTCGAAATACGTTCTCGTCCGCCTGAATGCAGCCTCGCTCCTGTCCCTTTCCGCCCTTGCAGCGATCACCGCCTGTTCCATCTGCTCCCGCCTGGACCCGGCTGAAGAGAGAACCTGGAGAGACTGTTCCAGTCTCACCTCGAATTCGCGGCTGTCCAGCCGAACAAGCGCCTGGCCTTTTGTCACCGCGTCTCCGGAACGAACATGGACTTCCATAACCTTCCCCATGATCTGGGAGTCCACACGGGTCTCTGTTTTCGGCCGAACAGTGCCCACTGATTCATAGAACTCCGTCACGGTTTCGACCGAGGCGTTTGCCGTTCTGCCCGGCTGGATCTGCCCCTCCGGCGGCTGGATCTCCCCCGGTCGGATCTTGCCGGTTGTGAAAACGCCGGCCACGTAGAGCGCCAACAGAAGGAGTCCCGCCACTCCCCCAAGGACCGGCAAGACCCGAAGGGCCTTCCTTGATTCGCTACTCCCCATTTTTCTTTCTCACCTCTTCGGCATAGCTCGCCCAGTATCCGAGCCCTCTTCCGACGGACGCCAGGGATCGTTCCTTGTCATAGTGAGCAGCCCTGGCCAGGATGCGGGCTCTGTTGAGCGCCAATTCCGCCTCCAGGTAACGAGTGATGGTCGCCGAGCCCCCCTCGTATTCCTTTTTTACCAGGGAAAGACTCTCTTCCGCCTGCTCCACGCTCGCACGGGTTACCTCGATCCTCGCTTTGGCCTCGGCCAAAGCGAGGTACGCTGATTTCAAATCGAGCTGAACGGTTTGCGTGGTTTTTCTGTCGTGGGCCAACATCTCGTCAAGAGCGCTTTTTGCCTGATCCACCTTGGCCCTGGTGCTTAAACCGGTAAAAACATCCCAGTTCAGGATGATGCCGGCCACCCAGTTGTCCCGGCTCGTGTCAAACCCGGCGTCCGGGTCATCCATGTAGAACTTGGCATGAGCATCTACCCTCGGCATGTACTCGGATCTCGCCATATCGAGGGCCATGTAGGACTGGACCACCTGTTGCCTTGCCCTTCTGAGTTCCGGCCTGCTGGCCAGAGCCTGGGTGAGCCCGGAAGCATAATCGTCGGGAAACGAACGCCGGACTTCCTGTCTGTCCTCGAGTCGAAGAGGGAAGTCCGGGTCAAGGCTCAAAAGGATCGCAAGGGCAACAAGGCTCAGGGCATGGTTGTTCTCTGCACGGACCAAATCTTCCTTTGCCTGTGCGAAGCGCACCTCCAGGGAAAGAAAATCCGATCGCAAGGCGCCCCCGGCCCGGTAGCGCACTTCAACCACCCGCTTCTGCTCCTCCACCGTTTCTACCGCCTGCTTGGCGATTTCAACATAGTCACGCGCTGCAAGCGCCTGGTAGTATGCGTGAATCACGGACTCGACAAGGGCGTTTTCAATGCTTTGACGGTCCAGCTCGTGAATGTGAAGCCCGGTCTCGGCCATCCTCCTGCGCAGCAGGTCCCTGCCGCCCTTAAAAAGGTTGACCCTGGCTTGAAGCCCCACCTCATAGTTTTCGAACCACCCCGGGGCGTTGAAGTTGACCCCCGGTGGCAGCATGCGCTGGTCAATAGTTTTGAAAAGATACGAAGACGGCGCGTCGCCTTGAAGGTATTCTCCGTAAACCGAGAGCGTCGGCCAAAAAGCTGCATTGGCCTCATCGATCACGGCATGTGCTTGGCGAATGCGGGCCACGGCCATATCGATGTCAGGGTTGTCCTGGAGGGCGGTCAGGATGGCCTTATCAAGCGAAAGCGCGCCTTTCGGCGCTTTCGATGAGGGACCTGCGACGGGTTTCCCGACCTCGACGCGCGACACAGGCGGCCCATATCGATTGGCGATTCTTTCATAGGAGTAGCGCTCTCTCTCGACACATCCTTGAGAAAAGAAAACACAGAGGCACAGGATGAACCCGCCGGCGCCTGCTCTCCTTTGTTTGCGGCTCACTGCTCCCCCCCTCCCTGTGTCTCCACGATCCTAATCGTTCGGTATCGTTCATTGTCCCGAGTGTAGAACAAGAGCCTTCAATGATCAAGGGAATGCTTGACCTATGCCCTCGATGCGGGATAATAACGGTAAAAGCGTCGGTGACCGGTGTTCAGTGTTCAGCGTTCAGCAAATCGAAGCCACAAGTAACAGGCAGGACGCAGTTCAGGTCGCATGATCGAAAGATAAGAAATCTAGAGCCAGGTTCATAGGCAACGATTTTTCCCGGACACTGAACACTGAACGCCTGGCGCCTTCTTTTCGTTGGACGTTGGAGGATTGTTCCCTTGCCGCTTGTTTCCGCCGGTCTCGACATTCTGAAGGAAGAATACTGGAAGAAGCTCAGAGGAGTTCGGTTGGGTCTTCTTTCCAATCAGGCTTCTCTGGATGCGCGACTCCGGCCTTCAGAGACGGTTTTGTCCGAAGCCCTTCCCGGTCAACTGAGAGCCCTGTTCGGTCCTCAGCATGGCCACTGCGGCGAAGACCAGGACAACATGGTGGAAACCGACCACACCTTCGACCCCCTCAAAAAGGTGCCCGTGTTCAGCCTCTACGCGGAACAAAGGGAACCGTTGCCCCACATGCTGGACCTCATAGACACCCTGATCATTGACTTGCAGGATGTGGGAACACGGGTCTACACCTTTGCGTCCACCGTGCTTGCCTGTCTTCGCGCAGCTTCCCGTGAGGGCAAGAAGGTGGTCATCCTGGACCGGCCCAACCCGTTGGGTGGAGACCTCGTGGAAGGCAACCTTCTCAGGTCTGAAATGTACTCCTTTGTGGGATCCTATGCCCTACCCATGCGCCATGGACTCACCATGGGAGAGATGGCCGGGATCTTCAATCATGTGTTCAACCTGGGATGCGACCTCCACGTGGTGCCCATGAAGGGCTGGCGTCGCACCATGATCTGGCAGGAAACCGGCATCCGGTGGGTGATGCCCTCTCCCAACATGCCGTTGCCCGAAACCGCGCAGGTTTACCCTGGTCAGGTCCTTTGGGAAGGGACCAATGTATCTGAAGGCAGGGGCACATGTCGCCCCTTTGAGTTGTTCGGAGCGCCTTTTCTCGACACTCGCACCGTCATGAAAGGATTGGAAGGAAGGGAACAGAAAGGGTGCGTCCTTCAGGAGATCTCCTTTCGACCCACCTTTCACAAGTGGCAGGGGGAGATCTGCAAGGGATTCATGATCCACATCATAGACCCAAGGGCCTATCGTCCTTATTCCCTGTCCCTTGCACTGCTCAGGGAAATTTTGAGGCTTCACCGGAAGGACTTTGCATGGAAGGAGCCTCCCTACGAGTACGAGTATGAAAGGCTGCCGATTGATTTGATCCTGGGCGATCCAACCCTTCGAAAACGGTTGGAAAAAGGAACGAGCACTGCGCGGCCGTGGGAGGGTGAGGTGAAAAGCTATCTGGAATGGAGAGCGCCTTACCTGCTCTATGCATGATGGGAATGCCGCCTTGCCCGGCGCCCCTGGTTACCCCTGATCTCCCCCCATGGACTGAAGCAGCTTTGTGCCGATTTCAATGTACTCGGGACCGAGCCTGTTCCCGATCCAACCCTTCGCGCTGCTGGAACGCATGGTCATAGCAAGGATCGATCGAAGCAGCTCCCTTTCCTTCCTGTTGATCATCATGAGAGCGCCCGTCTTGTTGGCCAGGCCGATCAGGATATCTTCCTCTTTATCCATCTTTCCCTGTTATGGTTTCTTCTGACCCCCGCTGATCCACTTGTCGATAGCCTCCTTGTCAAACCTCCAGACTCT
>JAWOJI010000083.1:0-7532 GCA_046481735.1 Desulfatiglandales bacterium
AGCGAGGCTCTGATGTTCAAGGAAAGAGGCACGGTACGGGAGACATCCGCGCGGAAAGCCGTGGTGCGCATTGAGCGGACATCCGCTTGCGCCCACTGTGAGAGCCGCAATTCCTGCAGTGTCGACAGGAACAGGGAGGTTCTGGTTGAAGTGGAAAATGAGCTGGGCGCGAACGCCGGCGACACCGTCGAGATCGGCATGCCTTCGAGGTCGCTGATCAGAGCCTCTCTGGCCGTTTACTTCCTGCCGGTTCTCGGTCTTCTTCTCGGCGCCTTGTCCGGCGGGGCGCTTGCCCCCTCCTTGCAGACGGACTCCACGACGGCGTCCCTCGCAGGCGGAGGCGTGGGTCTCGTCCTCAGCGTCATCGTTTTGAAGCGGCTCGACCGCTTCGTACGATCCAGACCGGATTACGCCCCCCGCATGACCAGGATCATCAAGAGGCTGCAATCGCCCCTTCCATGCGGCGATAGCAGATAAGGCCGCACTGGAGGCAGCGTTTGGCCTCCTCAACAGCCTGACTCTCTGAATAGCCGAGTTCGATTTCTGCGTTGGGGTCTTTTGTTCGATCATCCTGGCTGAGTTCGGGCGTGAGAGCGCGAGGGGACGTTTTCACCGGTTCGATCGCCCGGAGGTTCAGCACGTCCGTGCAGGTCCTGATCATGTCGAACGGAGCTTCCACGCTCCTTCCGGTGAGGAAACGCTGGGCGGAGTTGGCGGTTCTCCGCCCCGCGCCGATGGCCTTCACCACGGCCTTGTAATCGCCCGCTTCTTCGCCCGGCCTGAAAATGCCGATGTCGTTCTCTGCAAAAGGGCTTGCGTAAGGGACAAGGGTTTCCCACGGAGCAGGGCCTCCCTTGACCACCTCGCTGAGCTCTTCTTCCGGCTTCTGCCCCACGTAAATCAGCTCCGGGAAACGGCCGGCGCCGGTCAGGAGAAGATCCACAGGGATGAGCTCCCTTTCCCCGTCAGCGCGCCCCTGGTCCGACAGGTCGGCAATTTCCACATGGTTCAGGTCGGATCCTGCGCCGAGCATCCTGGTCACCGCCTTTTCAAAGTGGAAGCGGATGCCTGCCGCCTCCGCTTTCCGGACCTGTTCTTCCGTGAAGGATACGCGATCCCGCCCTTTTCTCAACACCAGGTGGACGCTTTCGGCCCCGCCTTCTACGCTTCTCATCGCGGCCTGCAAAGCCGCCTGCCCTCCTCCGAGGATCATGATCTTCTTCCCCCAGGGATTGACCTTGCCTTCTCCCTGCTTCAAGATGAAATCGAGGAGGAAATGAACGCCGGGCAAGGTGTGCTCCCGCTCTTTCTCCCCGATCTGTGCGTCCCATCCTCCCACGGTCACCAGGACCGCCTCATATCCTTCCCTGAGAAGAGAATCGACACTGAAATCGCGCCCCAGTTTGCTGTTGAGCTTCGCTTCCACGCCGGCATCGAGAATGCTCTCAATCTCGTAGTCCAAAACTTTCTTTGGAAGGCGATTTTCCGCGATCGCGGTGCGAAGGAGCCCGCCCAAGACCGGCGACCCTTCATAGACCACGACATCGTGGCCCAGGCGGTTCATGAAATAGGCCGCCGTCAAGCCTTCGGCGCCGCCGCCGACAACGGCCACCCGCTTCCCCGATGCAGGAGCCCTGGGGATCTGCACCCGTTGCCCGGAGTTCATTTCATAATCGGAAGCGAACCGCTTCAGGGGGTTGATCGCCACAGGCTCATCCACAAGGTTCCTGCGGCACTCGAATTCACAGGGGTGCACACAAATCCGACCGCACACCAGGGGGAAAGGATTGGTCTCCTTGATGACCCGAACGGCGCCCAGGTAATCCCCTGCCGCGATTTTCCTGATGTAAACAGGAATTTCAATCCCCGCCGGACAGGCCCTCTGACAGGGGGCGGTACACTCCCCTGTGGTGTACTCCCGCTCGATCCGCCGCGAGTTGGAGGTCAGGGTGATGATGTGCTTGGGGCAGACCCTTTCGCAGGTGCCGCAACCCGTGCACTTGGCCGGGTTCACCACGGGCAGGTTGTCAGGGCCCATGGAAAGGGCGTCAAACGGGCACGCCCTGGCGCAGGTGCCCAAGCCGATGCAGCCGATGGGGCAGACTTTGGATCCGCCGTGAAGCAACATGGCCGCGCGGCAGTCCTGAATCCCTTCGTAGATGAACTTGCGGTCCGCATCCTGATACCCGTACGTGCACCCCGGCCGCGCGAAATCGGGCTCTCTCGCTTCCAGGGTGACGCCGAGAATGGCCGCAATTTCCGCCGCCAGATCCGAACCGCCGGCAACACAGGAGGAGGGAGAGGCCGTGCCGGCCACGATGGCTTCTGCGTTCGCACTGCATCCCGGCAACCCGCACCCCCCGCAGTTGGCGCCGGGCAGCGCGCCGGTCACCGCCTCGATTTTGGGGTCCACGTAGACATAAAAAATTTTGGAAGCCAGAGCGAGCCCGAGACCGCAGAGCATCGCCACGCTGCCCATGATCAAAAGTCCGCCAATCATGAAATTCTTCCTCCAGTGTTGGTAAACATTGCGTCAAATGTAAATAGCCCGCCTCGCGTCTTTTTCAAGGCTTTTCATCATCCGTTTTTTTTCGCTTTTTTCCGTGCACCGTGCACCATGCACCGTGTCCCTTGACCCGCCTACGCCATGCCTTTGAAGGCAAAAAAGGCCAGGGACATCATTCCTGCGGTCACCAGGCCGATGGAGGTGTCCTGGAGCGGCCTCGGGACCCGGGCCAGCATCACGCGCTCACGGACGCCTGCAAAAAGAATGAGGGCCAAACCGAAACCGAGGGCATAGCTGAAGGAGGAGACGAGCGCCTGGATAAAGGTGTATTCCTCCTTGATATTGATCAGGCAAACGCCCATGACGGCGCAGTTCGTCGTGATCAGAGGCAGGAAAATCCCGAGACCCGCATACAGTGCGGGGATGCTTTTTTTCAGGAACAACTCCACAAACTGGACGAGGGAGGCAATCACGAGGATGAAGGCGAGGGTCCTCAGGAATTCGT
The DNA here is from genome assembly GCA_046481735.1 of Desulfatiglandales bacterium. GTDB lineage: Bacteria > Desulfobacterota > DSM-4660 > Desulfatiglandales > HGW-15 > JAFGDM01. The sequence continues at coordinate 3,012 of JAWOJI010000083.1, forward strand.
ACCCAAAGGGTTTCAAGAGGACATATTGCACCACCCAGGTGATGGACCCGGCCATGACCGTGACAAAAACGACGGCCATGGCCATGCCCGTGGCCGTTTCCATTTTTTTTGAAGTGCCCAGGAAGGGGCAGTTGCCCAGGTACTGCATCAGCAGGATGTTGTTCACGAAGATGCAACTGATGAACAGCAGGATATAATCGCCCATGGATCTCCCCTCCCTACTTCTTCCCAAGGATGTTCATGACACACAGCATCAGCCCCAGGCAAACGAACGCCCCGGGCGCCTCGACCATGAACCGGAAGGGTTCAAAGTCCGGGCCGAAAACAGGAATGTTGTGAAGGGTTCCGTTGCCGAGAACCTCGCGCAAAATGGATAGGGCCGTGAGGGACAGGGTGAAGCCTACGCCCATGCCGAGGCCGTCCGCAAGAGAAGCGACAACGCCGTTCTTTGAGGCAAAAGCCTCCGCCCTCCCCAAAACGATGCAGTTGACCACGATGAGGGGGATGAAGATCCCCAACTGGAGAAACAGGGGGTAGGCGTACGCCTGCATCATCAGTTCCACCACGGTCACAAATGTCGCGATGATCACGATGTAGCAGGCGATTCGGACCTCCTTCGGGATCACCTTCTTGAACAGGGAGATGATCACGTTCGAGCAGATCAACACAAAGGTGGTGGCCACTCCCATGCCGATCCCGTTGTCCACGCTCTTTGTCACGGCCAAAACAGGACAAAGTCCCAGCACCAGACGAAAAGGAGGGATCTCGGCCCACAAGCCTTTCGAGAATTCTTGGAACACGTTCTTTTTCGCCATAAGCCATCCTCTTCTGTGTAGGCTGATTCTACTCTTTCAGCTTTTCCATGACCGCGGGTTTCAGACGCTTGTAGGTCTCCGATACGGACTGCACCCCGCCTGCTACACCCCTGGAAGTTACCGTGGCCCCGCTGAGAGCATCGATCTGCCCGCCGTCGGCCTTGATCTTGAAAGGGTCCTGCATGGACATCCCTCGAAACTGCCTCGCAAAAGAAGGGTCGTCTTTGGCTCTCGAACCCAGGCCGGGCGTTTCGCTGTGGGTAGTCACCCCCAGGCCCATGATTTGATCGTTTTCCACATCTACGGCCACCATGACGCCGATGGCGCCCCCGTATCCGCTGCCGAAGCCTTCCATGGCCACAGCCTTTTTCTTGCCGTCAAAAACCCCGACAAAAAGGGTCACCTCTTCCTTGCCGTCCTGAATCGTGAACCGGTCCGCCAGGGGATCGTTGCCGGCTTCCTTGAGGATGTCTCCAAGCACGGGCCCTTTCACGAACTTGAGCTGTTGAAAATCGATTTTCTCCTGGGTGCTTCCCCTGACCGCGGCCAGAAGGCCGCCCGACAGCATGCCGAAAAGAGCTACAGTCAAAAAGAGCCTCAATATCTGGCGCATGTTTCTACTCCCTCCTTCCCATGGCCTTGGGCCGGATCTTGTCGAAAAGCGGGTTGGCCACGTTCATCATGAGAACGGCAAAGACGACGCCGTCCGGGAAGGCCCCGATATTGCGGATCAGGACCGTGAGAACACCGCCTCCCAGGCCGTAAAGGATCATGGGGATGAAATTGACCGGCGACGACGAATCCTCCGTGGCCAGAAAAAAGGCCCCGATGAGGCTGTAGCCGGTGAGGACATGGAAAACCGGGCCCGCGTATTTGCCGGGATCGCCCAGGTGAAAGAGCAGCGCGGTCAGGATGAGTCCTGCAAGGAAGCTCAGGCTGATCTCCCAGCGAATGAATCCCCGCACCATGAGGTAGCATCCCCCCGCAAGAAGCCCGAGGCCAAAGGTTGCCCCGATGCCGCCCGCCTGCCTGCCCCAGAGAAAGTCGGACATGCTGTAGCGTTCCACCACTCCGGCGCCGAAGGCTTTTACGGCCCCCAGCGGGTAGAGCATGTAGAAGTCCATGTCGTAGCGGGCAAGGGCCGTGTCGAAATCCACCAGCGACCTCCACGACAGCATGAGAATGGCAAAACCTACCAGGGCCGGGTTGAGGGGATTGCAGCCCACCCCTCCGTAAATGAGCTTCCCCACCACCATGGCCACGAAGGTCGTGACAATGACGGCGTACCACGGCATGGTGGCCGGGAAAAGCATGCCCAGAAGAAGCCCGATGACCGCGGCGTTGCCGTCCCCGATCGTCGAGGGGCGACGCATGGCCTGGTTGAACAGCCATTCCCAGAACATGGCGCCGGCCACGGCAAGGGCCAGCACTCTCAATGCCGGCACGCCGTAGAGATAAATCCCCATGAGCACCGCCGGAAGGGCGGCGACCATGATGTTGTAGCTCCTGGCCCGTACGGTGTTCCCATTGTGCCAGAACGGGGCGTGCGCGCCCACATAGAGCTTCTCGTTACGCATTGGAGCCCTCCGCTTCGATCATGCGTTCATATTCGTATTTTCCGAGCATCACGTAGTGGAAGATGGGAATTCGGGAAATGCACACAAAGCTGCACAACCCGCACTCGATGCAGGAGAGAAGGTCATAGGCCTCAACCGCCTCCTTGTACATCTTGTTTTCAAGGACTCTGATGAGCATGTTGACCGGCATTTTCGCCGGGCAGGCTCTGACGCATTCGCCGCAGTTCACGCAGTGGGTGTCGGAAAATTGGGGCTCCTCCCGCGCGTCCTGAATCATGACGGCGTCCGTGTCCGCCAGCACCGGGGTTTGCCCGGAGTACACGGAAAGGCCGGTCATGGGGCCGCCGAAGATGAGTCTGTCCCCCTTTCGGGTTTCAATGTGGAGGGCGTCCAGGATGTCCTGTGCAGGGGTCCCGATTCTCGCTCTGACGTTCACAGAGGACCCGTCCTTCTTGATCACCGTGAGCATCTTCTCTACGGGGACCTTGTGGTTCTGAAAGGCTTTTCCTAGGCCGGCCACGGCTTCCACGCTGAGAAAGCCGACGCCCATCTCTTCGCACCGGCTGCCGGCCGGCACGTCTTTGCCGAAAACGCGACTCATGACCATGCCGGGCATGAGATCCGGGTAGGCCGGACTCAACGCCCTCACTTCCACCCCGGTCCTTTCAGCTTGAAGACCGAGACCCGAGGGGACCAGAAGGATCATCCGGCATTCCCTGAAAATCCTCTTCAGGACCTCGATGCCCTCCTTGACGTCCTCAAGACGGGTTTGAATCACGCATCGGTTGGTTGAAACCAGGAAATCCTTGTCAATGCCATAGATGACAAGAGTTTCCAAAGGCAGATATTTCAGGATCGTCGAAAAATCCGCCTGACCGGGAAGAGCGCCCAGGAACCCTTTGACCCTCTCCAGAAGCGACATCTCTTTCGAGGCGCCGAACTCATCGTCCCACGTGTCCGTGCTTTCCACCTCGAAGGAGACCGCCGTGAGAGTCCGCCCATGGTATCCGGTCAGAGGAGAGATGCTTGAAATCGACCCCGTGACAGGAGAAATCATGTACTCATGGGCGCCCCCGGCAAGCGCGATCCTCTGACCCGTTCTCACCCTGTCTCCCACCCGAAGACCCTTGCCGTTGAAAACGGCCGGCGATCCGTTCAGAAAAAGCTGCGCCTTCGCCGGCAGCGGGATCTCGACCACGTCCGGCCGATCGAGTTTCAAGGCCGGGTAGGCGAGGCTGGGTTTGGCGAAACCGAAGAACGAACTGTTGATCATTGTCACCTCCTCAAATCACCTCGGGGAAGCAGGCGCCCCTTCCTGTATGCACAACCTTAGAGAACATGGCATCCGGCACAATCCACAGGGCCCAGGCCCCCGTGATCATGGCAGCCTATGCAGAGATCGTGGAACGCGTCGGATCGTTTGAGGCCGTCTTCATCGTCGGGCATGTGACACTCGCCGCAGGCCTCGGGCCTCTCCCCCTCTCCTGCGATATCGTGGTGGCAATCCTCGCATCGATAGCCGTACCCCTCAAGTGAGGCGTGTTCCTTGTGATCAAAGACGACCTTCCCTGCCTTGTTCTTGAACACGATCCTGACAGGGTCGTCAGGAGGCGTGAGCGGCAAAGCCGCGTAAGCGAGCACGCCGATCAGCAGGAGGATGACGGCAAGGCTGTAGGCTAACCTGAGCTCGTTTTTCTGTTTCATTTCCTCTTTCTCCTTTGCTACATCCCATCCGAAGGGCGGTCTGTCGTCGGTATCGGTATCGCCACCTCCCCGGCGCGGGCCGGCAGCGAAAAAACGGCTGAAAAACCAATCAGCTACGGTAAAACGCGGCGAGTATAGCAAAAAATGGCGCTTTTTCAAAGGAAAAGTGTCCCTGCCGTTTCATCATTTTTGTCGCGCTTCGAAGCCTGAAAATCAACGTTCCAGAGTCGCAACAATAGGAAAAATATTGATTGACAAAAATTCCACCAGATAATATAAAATAAATCTTTTTGACTCTTTTACTGGCATATAAAGGCTCTCCTATGGCGGCTGAAAAAAAGGCAAAAGGCAAAATTGAAATCGATCGGGAACGGTGCAAAGGCTGTTTGCTTTGCATGGAGGTGTGTCCGAGCCATAGAATCCTG
>JAWOJI010000172.1:0-10647 GCA_046481735.1 Desulfatiglandales bacterium
TTGATGTCCTCGGACTTTCCCAGCATGATCAATATATCACTGTCTTTTATGACAAAGTCGGCCGGGGGTACGAGAAGAAAATTGTCGGGGACAAGCTCTTTGATCGCAATGACGTGCACATTATACTTGGCTCGCAGATTCAATTCATTCAAGGTCCTGCCTATAAACTCCTTTGGAGGGCCGACCTGGACTAGATCATAATCCTCGGCCAAGGGGATGAAATCCAAGATATTGGGCCGGGATAGACTCCGGGATATTCGAATAGCCATGTCACGTTCCGGGTGGATGATTTCCGTTGCGCCGACGCGCTTGAGAATCTTCCCGTGATCCTCATCCAACGCTTTGGCGAGGATCTTTTTCACTCCCATCTCCTGCAGATGGAGGCAAATAAGAATGCTTGTGCTTATTTTCGTTCCCGTCGAAACGATAACGCCGTCCATGCTTTCCAGCCCCAAACTTCTTAATGCCTCATTGTCTGTGGCGTCCAGGACAATAGCTTCTGTCGAATAAGGGTCTATCCCGTGCACCCTGGCCTTGTCCGAATCGATGGCAACCACCTCATTGCCGTCTTCATATAAAGATTTGGCTGCGTAAAAGCCGAAATTTCCTAGTCCAATAACAGCATAACGCTTCATACCATTCCTCCATCTATCCAATCATGAGGCTTTCCTCTGAATATTCGATCCCGTTTGTCACACCTCTTCCGACAATGATATATGAAAAGGTCAGAACTCCCACCCTCCCGGCTATCATCATCAATATAATCCAGCTCTTGCTCCAGGTGCTGAGGCCGGATGTCACTCCCATAGACAATCCCACGGTGCCGAAGGCGGAAGCCGTTTCAAACAGATACGCAAGGAAAGATCCCCCTTGTGATGCTTCTCTTGAGCCGGCTGGAGCCTCGCCCACCAGGATCATGAACAGGACCAGCCCGATGACCCCTATAGATACCAGCAATAGGGATATGCTGCGGTTGACCGCTTCACTGGGAATGCTTTTCCTGAACATATTGACGCGATGATGTCCCCTGACCCTGCTGAGAGTGAAAGCGCCTATGAGTGCAAGGGTCGTTGTTTTCACCCCGCCGCCGCACGACCCGGGAGAGGCGCCGAAGAACATGAGGAAAATCATCAGAGCCAAAGTGGCCTCGCTGAGAGAGGCGATGTCAACGGTGTTAAAACCTGCGGTCCGGCAGGTGACGGATTGAAAAACAGAAACCAGGAAATGGTGGGTAAGAAGGGTGGGCGCCGGTATGGATCGATATTCAAGAAGTGCGAACATCAGGGCTCCTCCGGCGATGAGGAGAAGAGTAGTCAGAAGCACGGTCTTTGTCTGAACCGTGAGCCGTGCCCGTTGTTTTCTTCGAGACCGGACCCAGGATTGAAGGTCATAGAGTACTGGAAAACCTATGCCCCCCAGCACAATAAGGGAGCACATCGTTGCATTGAGAAGGACACTGTCGCTGTACCGCATCATGCTGTCGGAAAACAGGGAAAAGCCGGCGTTACAAAAGGCGGAAATGGAATGGAATACGGATGTATACAGGGCGGCGGAAAACGAAAGCTCCTTGCTCCAGTGAACATAGAGCAATAAGGCCCCTATGATTTCCGCACACAGAGTGAACAGTATCGTGCTTCTTATGAGATTGAATATATCCTCCCGCGGCGTGTGAGAAAAGAGATCTTGCATGGCCAGGCGCTGGCGGAAGGAAATATTTCTCCCGATCAAACGAAACAGCGCTACGGAGAAAGTCATAACCCCCAAACCGCCTATCTGGATGAGGGCCAAAATCACTGACTGACCAAAGCCGGTGAAGAAGGTTCCTGTGGCTTCGACGATCAACCCCGTAACGCATACGGCTGATGTGGCAGTAAACAACGCGTTGATGAAAGAGATTTGTCTGCTATGGGTTGAGATCGGGAGCATCAATAATACCGTTCCAAAGGTAATGGCCAGGAGAAAGCTTGCCAAGACGAGAGTGGCCGGATGGGCTTTGAGGATTCGGTTGTGCAATGTCATGATCTCAATCTCTTGTTCACGGAATATGCATATCGCAGACTTTTTGGGTCCGTCAAACTTCGTGCAGTTTCTCCCCCATGGGGCGTCATTTTTCCGGTCCTATGGTTATCTTTCCGGGTTGGCGCCATGAGGTAATTCTGTCCAGGTTGGCGGCCGCGGGTTTGTAGGTGGGATCGATATCAAGAGCGGCACGGTAAAATTTCTGTGCCTCGACCGAGTCTCCCTTTATCTCAAAGAGCACACCGAGAAGGTTATAGGCCTCCGGCTGGGTGGGGTCTGCGGCAATGGCCCTCTGTGCTATCTCCCGGGCCTCTTCGAATCTGCCGTCGGTAACATGGCGCTTCGATATCCTGATCAATGTAGGGTAGTCGACAGCCGTTTCCTCATCCAAAATTTCCCTTTCCATCACCTCTTTTACAATCGTTCGGATTTCATGGGGACTGAAGGGCTTTTGAATGAAGTCGACCGCGCCCAGTTTCATGGCTTCAACAGCAGATTCGATCGTCCCATGGGCTGTGATCATAATGACCCGGGTCTTCGGCCACCTTTTCCTTACACGACGGAGGACCTCCATTCCATCGAGTCCAGGCATCTTAAGGTCCAGGAGCAGCAGACCGAATTCAACCTCCTGAAGTTTCTGCAACGCCTCTTCTCCGTTCACCGCAGTCCGGATCGGCAAACCCAGTGACTCAAGAGAGTGGGAAAGGGTCAGGCGAATGTTCTTTTCATCATCCACCAGGAGAATCGGTTTCGCATCCGTATCCCTTGTTTCATGCAGTGCCGCCAGTTGCTCTTCCGCATTCTGGATAGTCTTTTCGATTTTGATCATCTCCTCATAGTATCGCTCTTCGATTGCCTTTATTTCTTCCGGGGCATTCGCCTCTTCTGCGGATTTCAAATTGGCCTTTCTAAGCCTTTCGGTGAGATCTCTTTTTTCGCGGAGCGATTTGAGCGATTGTTCCAGAATCTCCCGTTGTTTGCGGACACGGTCGTCTTGATGCTCTCTTTCCATGGTGTTCCTCCTATTCGGCCGCCGGCACAGTGAAGGTGAAGGTGCTTCCTTGCCCGGGGTTCGATTCCACCCAGATCGCGCCCCCGTGAGCGCGCACTATCTCTTTGCAGATCGCAAGCCCCAGTCCGGTACCCCCTGCTTCCTGTCCTTTTACCTGCACGAATTTCTCAAAGATCCTGGTCTGGTATTCAGGAGAGACTCCCGGACCGTCATCGTGAACGGAAAGATGAACATGGGAGCCCACCCTTTTCCCCAGGACTTGGATGTGGCCGCTTTCCTTTACATAACGAAGCGCGTTGGAGATAAGATTGATGAGAACCCAGGTGATTTTGTTGGCGTCGGCGCGAATATCCGGGAGGTCTTTCGCGAGGTGTTCGGAAAGCTCTACTGACTTTTTCTCGACCTGGCCTTTAAAAACAGTCTTCGCGTGGGCCACCAGTGTCGGAACGGATACTTTCTCAAATTCAAGTTCGATTTTTCCAGCCTCGATTTTAGACAAATCCAGCAGGTCATTGACCAAGGCCTTGAGCCGGTGAACCTCTTCGTGTGCTGCCTGCAACAGTTCTTTGTCCTTGTCTTTTAGATCCCCGACGGCGTGTTCCAGAAGCAGGTCGATACTCATTCCCATACTGGTCAGCGGTGTACGCAGTTCATGGGATGCCGCCATGACAAAGTCGCTCTTGAGACGCTCTACCTCTTTGAGGCGGGTGACGTCCCTGAGCAGAAGCACGATGCCGGAAAGTGAGCGCTTTCCGCCCCCAATCGTCGTGATGGAGAATAGATAGTGGCTTGGCTGCCCTCCATGCCGAGTAATTGTCAGGAATCTTTCATCTTCGTCCACCTTTGGACTGGTCCCCGTTTCGACGGTCTTTCTTGCCAGGTCACAGATTCGCTGTTCAGGGAGAACCTCCGAGCAAGACAATGAAGCGGGCGCCGGGAATTCCAATCCCAGCATGCGGTGGGCGGCGGGATTAAGGCCTGTGACATTGAGATCGGTATCGAGCACCACCAATCCATCGTCGATGCTGGCAAGAATCGCTTCGCTCTTCTGTTTCTCTGAAATGATCTGCTCGATGTTCATTTCATGGTAACGACTGAGTTGCGCCGTCATCTTGTTGAATTCCCGGGCAAGGTGCCCCAGTTCGTCCCTTGTTTCGACCGGGACCTGGACGGTGTAGTCCCCTGCAGCTATTTTGCGGGACGCCTCCATAAAACGCTTCAACGGGCGCGTGATCCTTTCCGAGAAAAGCAGGCTGAAAATCAGTGCAGCAATAATTGCCGCAACCGCCACCATCGCAGTGGACCAGATGGCCCTTTTAGCAACGTGACCGGCTCGCATGCTGGCCGCATACATGGTTTCCTCGTTCAGGTTTCGCAGTTGAATACACGCATCCCGGACTTTTGCAAAGACTGGGTAGACCGAGTCTTGGTAGCGCATGCTCTCCGGAGCCCTGGACGGGCGCTCGCTGCCCAGTCGATCGGGCAGCGTGGAGAACGTTATTCGGTACCTGGAATAGTCATCCTCGATGACCTGAAGCAGTTCGGCCTCGCCGCGAATCGTGATGTTATCTTTGGCCCTGGCCAGCCATTGCAGGAAAAGGGCCTCGTTTTCCCTGAGTTGGGCCATCCCTGTCTCCCTGTCTCCCAGCAAGGTTAGCAGTATCCCGCTGTCCTGCCGTTCCAGGGAGTCAACCATGTTCTCTGCGGCCAGAATGCTCCGGTAGTTATCCCGCAAGATGGCATCACTTGCCTTGCCGAGAGCAAGCAAGTTGACCACGGCCCAAGCCACCACCAAGGCCATCAAGCCAAAACCCAGACCGTACCCGATAAGGATTTTCTTTTTCAGGTTCATGGCCCTAATCCTCCGTTCCGTTACGGAAGGTAGTATTACATAAGGCAAATGCCGTGCCATCATCCAGCCTGTGTGATTTCAATAGGTTACATCTTATGTAAAGGGAGAAGGCATTGAATTTTGAAAGATTGGGCTGGATTGGCCCTTGCAAAATGCAAGGCAGAGGAAAACCCAAGACCTCAGATGCCGTAACTCTTTCTCTTGCGCCACAGGGTCGCCTGGTCCATGCCCAACACATCCGCGGCCTCCTGAAGTGAGGAGGTGCGGGCCAAGACCCGCCTGATGTGCAACTCTTCAATAGTGGAAAGGGACACCCTGTCTCCGATTGCAGGCATATCGGATGATGGAGCGATATTCTCCGACAGGTCAATCCTGCCGATCTGTTCGCCTGAACCAAGGATCACCGCCCGCTCGATAACATTGCGAAGCTCCCGGACATTTCCGGGCCATGAATAGGCGTTGAGTAATTCAGCCGCATCATCTGTGAAGCCCAGTATGGTCTTACGGTTGGCCCTGGCGAAAAATGCCAGAAAATCCATTGCCAAAGGCATAATATCTTCCGGACGTTCCCGAAGAGGCGGCACGGTGAGGTCGATCACGTTCAACCGATAAAACAGATCTTCTCGAAAAAGGCCCTCGACGACGCGCTTGTCGAGATCGGCGTTTGTCGCTGCGATAATGCGCACATCCGCTCTTCGGGGTGTCGAATCCCCGATCCTTTCGTACTCCCTGTCCTGGATGAACCTCAGCAATTTGACCTGGACCAGAGGGGTTATGTCTCCGATCTCATCTAGGAAAAGGGTTCCTCCTTCACAGGCCGTGATGCGACCCGGGTTGTCCCGTACCGCTCCTGTAAACGCTCCTTTCACATGTCCAAAGAGCTCAGCTTCAAGAAGATCTGGAGGGACAGCGGCACATGAAATCACTCCGAAAGGCTTGTTGGCTCTCGTGCTCCACTGATGGACGGCCCGGGCAAGGACTGATTTTCCTGTGCCGCTTTCACCGCGAATCAAGACGGTAGCCTCGGAAATAGCCACCTTTTTAGCTGTTTCAAAGAGTCGCTGCATTCCCGGGTTCTGGCTGTGAAACCCCGCTTCCGGCCCAATCTGATGGATGTTTTCCTTTAGAGATGCGATTTGATTTTCCAGGTTTCGAATTTGCGCCGTGCGTTCGGCCAGCAGCTTGACCTGGTCCGGAGTGAACGGCTTTGCTATGTAATCGGCAGCACCCCTGCGAATGGCCTTTACCGCTGTATCAATCGAAGCATATGCTGTCACCACAACGATCTTGATCCAGGGGGCTTCGGCCAAAAGGATAGGAATCAATTCCATCCCATCTTCATCCCCCAGGCGCAGATCCAGGAAAGCCATGTCGAATGAATGCCTCTTCGCCTCGTCAATGGCATCCATGGAATTGCTCACAGCGATCACGCTATGGCCTTCAGCCGCAAGACAATAGGAAAGGGTTTTGCGGATGTTTGCTTGATCATCCACAACGAGCACATTGAGTTTTGTTGCTGCTTGATGGTACTCTCTCATCTATTCTTTCCAGGTGTGAGCAAAAAGTAATCCTATCCCCGACTCGCTCGGAATCCAAGAAGGCTGAGTCACACCTTCGGATGTCTCTCTGTCTATCGCAAGCCCTGGATCAAATTTAGGATTGAAATGTACCTCACTTTACCAATTATTGCCACGGCTTCCTTTTATTGACTTCTTTCCCCCTTGTCGGCTAAGAGATTAAGGCGTTACTCGTTCTCCCTTATTCGTATAGCTCTTCCCGGTTGTTAAACGAGTAAAGAAATCGCTTGAATTGGACTACCCCTGCCATAGGACATGGGTTTCTAATACTACAGCGCCATTTTTTTGGTAGACAATGACGATTTTATCTGCTATCGTTTCAACCAGGGCGTGTGAAAGAGGCCATGGGCTTGGATCGTGCCTGCCTGGATGGATTACTCCCGGCGGCAGTGGTGACATGCGCTCTATTCCCTGCAACCCTTTAGAGACGATAGCGGTTATGCCCGGAGTCAAAGAACCTTTTACAAAGAAATCCTCGTTACCTCTGATTGGAGCCGTAAACGACTTTGTTCCGGTCGAACTGAAATTGGTCAGCGGATCGGAACTGGAACTTGCCTGGGACTACTATGTCAAGCAGTTTCATTACTTGGGCTACCGGAATCTCTTAGGCCACCGGCTGAAGTACCTTGCCTTCATCGGGGAGTATTCTGTGGCCGCCCTGTCATGGAGCGCCCCGGCCTTGAAAATCGGAGACAGGGATCGATTTATCGGGTGGAGCGAAGAGCAAAGGCTGCCCCACCTGGACCGAATAGCCAACAACAGCCGGTTCTTGATTTTACCTTGGGTCATGATACGCAATTTGGCCTCCCATGTCCTCTCTATGAACATGAAGCAATTGGTCAAAGACTGGGAGGAGCATTTTCATAAAAGATTGTGGCTTCTGGAAACCTTTGTAGACCCTTCCCGCTTTCAGGGGACCAGCTACAAAGCAGCAAACTGGAAACATATCGGCCAAACCAACGGCTTTGGCAAACAAGGGCGTGGCTATGTGCGCCACGGCGCTGTTAAGGAGGTTTATGTTTATGTCTTAGAGCCCCGTTTCAGAGAAATCATCGGTTGTCAGCAAAAGCCCTCTGAGCCCTTTCACCGTCCTCCACAAACCCAAAGAAAAGTGGAGGAGCTTGGGATGATCTTAGAACACTGTCAATGGCATCCGGACTTGACAGCGCAAATGGAGATTGATGAAGAGGGCGTCGAAACGATGGCCCAGGAGCTTGTCGATTTTCATCGCCAATTTCATGACTGCTTTGGGCGCATAGAGCACCAACGCCTGGGCTTGGCCTACATATCGGGACTTATGAGCAATTCGAAGGCCAAATCCGCCGAGCCCATAGCGCTCGAATTTTTGGGCAAAGAATCCGTTCGCTCGATGCAGCAGTTCATGAAGACCTACCGCTGGGATCATGAGGCGATGCAAAGCGCCCACCAGAGCATGCTCGCAGAGATGATCAGCCGGCCTGATGGCATGATCAGCGTGGATCCCTGTGAATTTGTCAAAAAAGGCAAAGAATCCGTCGGAGTGGCTCGGCAGTACTGCGGCACTGCAGGGAAAGTAGAAAACTGCCAATCCGGCGTTTTTGTCGGTTACTCCAGCACCAAAGGCTATGGACTGCTCACTTGCCGCCTGTACATGCCCAAGAGCTGGTTTGTTCCGGAACAGGAACAAAGGCGCAAAGCCAACTGTGTTCCCGAGGATCTTGTCTTTGAGACCAAACAACAGATTGCCCTTAAGTCGATAGACAAGGTCATACAAGGGGGTCTTTTCCCGGCAAAGTGGGTTGGCGCTGATGCCGCTTTTGGCAGCGACATAGATTTCTTAAATGCCTTGCCCGGTCATCTGCATTACTTTGTTTCTATCCGATCCGATGCTCAGGTGTTTACCAAAAAGCCCAAGCTCGGGTTGCCGACCTATAAAGGACGGGGTCCCCGCCCCAAAAAAGTCCAAATCTTGCCCGGCCAGCCAAAGCCAAAGAGCGTCTCCGAGATTGCCCGATCAAAGCGTCTTCGCTGGCAATCGGTAATTGTGGCAGAAGGGGCCAAAGGGCCCATTGTGGCCGAGGTGGCACGCACCAGAGTGTATCTGTCCCGCCACGCTCTGCCCGTGGGAGAGCCGGTGTGGTTGTTTTTGAGAAAGAACATCGATGGGCAGATGAAATACGCCACCTCCAATGCACCCAAAGAAATTCCCTTCCAGGAGCTCATCGGGGCCTCCACAATGCGCTGGCCAATTGAGCAGTGCTTTCAGGAGGGCAAGGACCAGGTGGGCATGGATTACTATGAGCATCGCTCCTGGCCTGCCTGGCACCGGCATATGACTTACGTGTTCTTGTCATTACATTTCTTGTTGCGCCTGAGGTTGAAGTTTAAAAAAAACTCCTTTGCTCACGGCCCCTTTAGTTCGAACGATGTTGACAACCGTGCTGCCCCTGAAGTCACTCACGAAAAAGGGAGCAATAGAGATCGTTCGGTACCATTTGCGTCGCAATCTGATTGCCTATGTGTCGCATCGAAAAAAAGCTCTGAACCTTGTCAAAAAAATGAAGGCTAACGTTGCGCTGTAGTATTAAGTGGTCCCATGTTTCTCCCTTCGTTCGAAATGATATGCCAAATAAGAACATCGATGAGAGGTATTTCCAATTGAGCAAGATAAAAACATTAATATTCTTCTTTATTATGGTGTCTCCTCTCATTTATAACGCTGCATATGTGTATGGCCAATTCAAGGTAGTTGCCCCCTTCAGCTACCTGAGCGAATCGGTCACCCGCGACGAATATATTGCCAGATTTAGGCCGGAGCATGCCGCTGTGCTTTACATCAATGGGAATCTTCCTGAGGATGCGCTGGTCTCACTCATTTTCCTGGGTAATAGGGGCTACTACCTGGATAGAGAGTACGTCTATGGCGAAGAGGAACTGCTACGGGTTGGGAAGGTAGCCGAAACACCAGAGGAGGTCCTGGGAGGCTTGAGGGCATCGGGGATTACCCATTTGCTGATTTTTGAGCCTCTTTTAAGAAAGTGGGTGGACGACAATTTTACTGGTCAGACCGGATTGAAATTTCGTCAGTTTTTCACGAACCACACCCGGTTGCTTTTTCACGAAAACAAATTTCTGGTTCTCGCTTTGCATCACTGATCTTCTTTTTGGGGATGGTTTTTTTGATGCGGCGCAGTCGCATCGCATAAAATCGCTCTTGCGATTTTATCTATAGTAATGTATAAATAAAACAAACTTAAATATAGACAACAAATGAAAGAAAACGAATTAAAGGAATCCCCGGAGGACAAATTCTCTGTTTCAGTGCTAATCCCTGCTTACAATGAAGCCGAGACAATCGGGGAGATTGTCAAAAAAATAATTGCGATCCATCCGAATTTCGAGATAATCGTTGTCAACGATGGATCAATGGATCACACGGGTGAGGTCGCGAAGGAGGCGGGGGCTATTGTTTACAGTCATCCCTACAACATCGGGAACGGTGCGGCGATAAAAAGCGGCATAAGAATAGCTTCCGGGGAGATCCTAGTATTCATGGACGGTGACGGTCAGCATGATCCGAATGAGATCTCATCCTTGCTTGCTCACTTCCCGGATTACGATATGGTCGTTGGGGCTAGAGGAAAGGGGCATCAGGCATCCTGGTTGCGGGCGTTCGCCAACAAAATCTATAATCGCTTTGCCTCCTATGTCGCCAAATTCGAGGTTCAAGACCTGACGTCTGGCTTTCGAGCTGTCAAAGCAGACATAGCTACCAGTTTGCTGTATATGCTCCCAAATACATATTCATATCCCACAACATTGACTCTGTCTGTTCTAAGAACAGGAAGAAGAGTGAAATATGTCGCAATCACTTCTCACAAGAGGAAAGGGGGGAAAAGTAACATTCGGTTGGTAGAAGATGGGGTGCGGTTTTTCCTTATCATTATAAGGATTTGCACAGTATTTTCGCCCTTTAGGGTTTTCTTGCCTGTGAGTTTTGCAATTTTTCTGCTGGGGATGATGAATTACGCATACACTTTTTTCAATGAAGGTAGATTTACTAACATGAGCGCCCTGATGTTCAGCACTTCCGTGATTATTTTTATGATGAGCCTTATTTCGGAGCAGATTTCGCAGATGAGATTTGAAAGACGAGAGAGCAAAACCCTCTTTTCCGCTGAAAGAGACCATATCTTCTCAAGCGAGAG
>JAWOJI010000361.1:0-14190 GCA_046481735.1 Desulfatiglandales bacterium
GGTTCGAATCCTCCTCTCCCCATTTTACACACCTCGCAGACGTTTTGAGATTATGCGTACCTAACAATGTTCGTGTAGGAAGTTACGCATAAAAGCATCCCGCGCTGGACTACTTAGGAGTAAAAAAAGCGGGAATAGCTCAGTTGGCTAGAGCGTCAGCCTTCCAAGCTGAGGGTCGCGGGTTCGAATCCCGTTTCCCGCTCCACACCCCGGACTTCCTGAAATGCGTAAGAGATTCAGGGCGGCTTTGGGTTGGCTGTGGTTTTGCCGTGGATGAGAAAGGGCAAGGAACGACAACCCTTTTCAATGCTTGTTTGCCGTCGCCCCGGGGAGCCATGAATCACCAGAGCCCACGTAGCTCAGTAGGTAGAGCACATCCTTGGTAAGGATGAGGTTCACCGGTTCGATCCCGGTCGTGGGCTCCACACGATAACACTGCGATGAAGCGCCTGGAAACCACAAGGAGGTAAGCGATGGCGAAGAAGAAGTTTGAGAGGAAGAAGCCGCATGTGAATGTGGGGACGATAGGTCATATTGATCATGGGAAGACGACGCTGACGGCGGCGATCACGAAGCATTTGTCGAAGAAGGGTCAGGCGGATTATGTGCCGTTTGACCAGATAGACAAGGCGCCGGAGGAGAAGGCGCGTGGGATAACGATAGCGACGGCGCACGTGGAGTATGAGACGGACAATCGGCATTATGCGCATGTGGATTGTCCGGGTCATGCGGACTATATCAAGAACATGATTACGGGTGCGGCGCAGATGGATGGGGCTATTTTGGTGGTTGGTGCGGATGATGGTCCGATGCCGCAGACGAGGGAGCATATATTGTTGGCGAGGCAGGTTGGTGTGCCGAGCATTGTGGTGTTTTTGAACAAGTGTGACATGGTGGATGATGAGGAGTTGATTGAGTTGGTGGAGTTGGAGTTGAGGGAGTTGTTGTCGAAGTATGAGTTTCCTGGGGATGATGTTCCGATTGTGAGGGGGAGTGCGCTGAAGGCGCTGGAGAGTGATGATGAGAAGAGTGCTGAGGCGAAGTGTATATTTGAATTGATGGATGCGATAGACAGTTATGTTCCGGAGCCGGTTCGAGATGTGGAGAAGCCGTTTTTGATGCCGATTGAGGATGTATTCAGTATATCGGGTCGAGGGACGGTGGTGACGGGTCGAGTGGAGAGGGGAGTGATCAAGGTAGGTCAGGATGTGGAGATTGTGGGGATCCGGCCGACGCTGAAGACGGTGTGTACAGGAGTGGAGATGTTCCGTAAGATATTGGATCAGGGTCAGGCGGGTGACAATATTGGGGTATTGTTGAGGGGGACGAAGCGGGATGATGTGGAGAGGGGTCAGGTGGTGGCGGCGCCTGGGACGATCACGCCGCATACGAAGTTTAAGGCTGAGGCGTATATATTGACGAAGGAGGAGGGGGGGCGGCACACGCCGTTTTTTGGTGGGTATCGGCCGCAGTTTTATTTTCGGACGACGGATGTGACGGGTGTGGTGACGTTGCCTGAGGGTGTGGAGATGGTGATGCCCGGGGACAATGTGTCGATGGAGGTGAACTTGATCATGCCGATCGCGATGGAGAAGGAGTTGCGGTTTGCGATTCGGGAAGGGGGCCGGACCGTCGGCGCCGGGGTTATCAGCGACATCGTGGAGTAGGGGACGAAAAAAATTCGTTTGGGTTGGAGATTGGCATGAGGGACATTATTATATTCTCTTGCGAGCAGTGCAAGAACCGAAATTATTCATCTACGAAAAACAAAAAAAAGACGCCTGATAAGTTGGCTTTCAAGAAATATTGTCCCTTTTGCAGGACCCACACCCTTCATAAAGAGACGAAGTGATGCATGCAGGCCAGTAGCTCTAACGGTTAGAGCACCGGACTCCAAATCCGGGTGTTGGGGGTTCGAATCCCTCCTGGCCTGCCAAATCGTTTGTTGACGGATGAATGACAATTACGATCAAAGGCGGGATGACATTCTGAAGCCATGAGCAAATCCGATCAAAGAGGCAGGAAAAGGGCGGCCAAGAGGGAGGCCTTAGCACAGTCGTCTTCTCAAAGCGTTTCTACTCTTGAGGAGAAATCTCCCCGGGAGGAGAAAAAAAAGAACCTGGTATCGGCCAAAAAGGAACCGGAGAGGAGAGCGCAGGAAGAAGGCGCCGTGTTTAAATACGTTCGAATCGCTCTGCAGTTCCTGAGAGAAGCGAAAATGGAGCTGAAAAAGGTGAAGTGGCCTACCCGCAAGGAGCTTCTGGCGTCAACCGCAGTGGTGATTGCCCTTGTCCTGCTGGTTTCCCTTTACCTCGGCGTCATTGATTTCGGGCTCATTAAAATCATCAAGGCCATTGTCGGGTAGGCTTGCAGAAATAAAGTGTTCAGCGTTCAGTGTTCAGAAGAGTAAGCAGCAGGGAGTGAACACTTTTTTCAACTTGGGCGAGAAGAACGAATACGGATGAAAATTGATTTAACAGATGGAACGAAACCAGGAATGGCTTCGGCGGGGAACGAAGTGGAACTGAAGTGGTACATTGTGCATACCTACTCCGGCTTTGAACACAAGGTCAAGACCAGCCTGGAGGAGAGGATCAAAAGCCTTGGGCAGGAAGATCATTTTGGGAAGATACTCGTTCCTACGGAAAAGGTGATAGAACTCAAGAAAGGTCAGAAAAAAACATCTTCCAGGAAGTTCTATCCTGGTTACATCATGGTCCAAATGCATTTGAACGATGAAACCTGGCACATCGTCAGAAATACCGCCAAGGTAACCGGATTTGTCGGCGGAGCAACAATGCCTGCGGCGGTTCCGGACGAAGAGGCGGAGCGTATCATCCGGCAGATGGAAGAGGGGATCAGCAAGCCTAAACCGAAGTACTTGTTTGAACAAGGGGATCAGGTCAGGGTGATTGACGGTCCTTTCAACAATTTTCAGGGCGTCGTTGAAGAGGTGAAACCGGACAAGGAGAAACTCCGGGTGCTGATAACGATCTTCGGTCGCTCCACGCCCGTGGAGTTGGATTTCATCCAAGTCAACAAAATGTAGAACATGCCGGCGGGATCCCTGTTCCACTTGTGCAAGAGATGGAACGAGGGGTGGTGTGCCGCTTTTGAGGCCACGATGCATTCGGCATGAGAAGGAAAGCGATTCGCAAGGTGAAAGGGAACGAATATGGCGAAGAAGATCATTGCTTCGGTTAAACTCCAGGTCAAAGGGGGCCAGGCCAATCCTTCACCCCCGATCGGACCTGCCCTGGGACAACACGGCGTGAACATCGCCGAATTCTGCAAGGCCTTCAATGCCAAAACGCAGGATCAGACGGGCACCGTGATCCCCGTGATCATCACGATTTATGCGGACCGGTCTTTTTCGTTCATTACCAAGACCCCCCCCGCCTCGGTCCTTCTCAAGCAGGCGGCCAAGATCGCCAAAGGCTCAGCCGAGCCTAACCGAGAAAAGGTCGGCCAAGTGTCGAAGAAGCAGGTTGAGGAGATCGCCAGGCTCAAAATGGATGATTTAAATGCAAATGATCTGGATGGCGCCGTGAGAATCATTGAAGGCACGGCCAGAAGCATGGGTATTCAGATCGTTGCGTAGCTTTTGCGGAGAAGAGGGACATGGCTATAAATGGGAAAAAGCACAGGGCGGCGATGGAAAAAGTGGATCGGCTTGCAAAGTACACCTTTCACGAAGCGGTTCAACTGGCACTGGATACAAGCCACGGCAAATTTGATGAGACCGTGGACATTGCGGTCAAACTGGGGGTGGATCCAAGGCATGCCGATCAGATGGTCAGAGGTACGGTGGTCCTGCCTCACGGCGTAGGGAAAACGGTGCGTGTGCTGGCTTTCGCCAAAGGGGAGAAGGAGAAAGAAGCCTTGGAAGCGGGAGCGGATTACGCGGGCTCGGACGAATACGTGGAAAAGATCCAGAAAGGCTGGCTTGAGTTCGACAAGACCGTCGCCACCCCGGACATGATGACCGTTGTCAGCAAACTGGGCAGGATTCTGGGGCCGAGAGGAATGATGCCCAATGCGAAACTCGGAACCGTGACCTTTGAGGTGGGCAAAGCGGTCAGAGAGATCAAAGCAGGAAAGATCGACTTTAAGGTGGAGAAGGCCGGCATCGTTCACGCTCCCATGGGAAAGGTTTCTTTTGGGCCAAACAAGATCCTGGAGAATATAGCGGCCTTCATAGAAACCGTCCTGAAGTTGAAACCTCCAGCAAGTAAGGGAACCTACGTGAAGAGTATCGCTCTTTCTACCACCATGGGACCCGGCGTCAAGGTGGACCCGGGGTACGTGAAGGATCTCAAAGAGCTTTCTGCGTAGAACCTATCGTCAACCTTTTGCGGGGAAAGGACCCCGCCAGTTGTCAGTCGAAGACCGTGGGTGCTCCTCCCTCCCCCTGTCGGGGCGGCAAAGATGAAAGCTTAAACGAACCTGCGAGGGTTCCGGCCTACCGAGACTGTACATCCGTGATCCGGAGATGTGACGCATTCCCGACTTCGACTTTGCTTTGAACGATTCTTGGTGAAAAGGGGGTGATTCAGGTTTGAAAAAAGAAGAAAAGGAGGCGCTGGTCGCCGATATGGCGGAACGACTCAAAAGGGCGCAAGCCACGTATGTTGTCGACTACCAGGGCCTCAATGTGGAGATTATGAACGCCTTGCGAAAGGATCTCAGAAAAAACAAGTCTGAGTTCCAGGTGGTGAAGAATCGCCTTTTGAAGCTGGCATGCAAGGAAACCGGCACCTCGGCGATCAAGGACCATTTTGTGGGACCTTGCGCCATGGCCATCAGCTACGACGACGTCGTGGCGCCGGCCAAGGTGCTCGTGGCCTATGCGAAGAAGTCGGAGCGTCTAAAGCTGAAGGTCGGTCAGATCGGTGGCAAAATGTTTGATCAGGAAGGCATCAGGCGAGTCGCGGAACTCCCCGCCAGGGAAGTGCTTCTTGCCCAAGCCTTCTCAGCCATGCAGGCCGTGCCCGGATCATTGGTGAGGGTGCTAAACGGGGTGGTTGCCAATTTGCTCAATGTGCTTAAAGCCATTGAGGGCAAAAAGAGTGAAGCCTAAAGGTGTAACGATTTCCCTTACAGACTATGGAACATGGAGGATAATGAAAGAGATGGCAGAAAACATCAGCAAACAAGACGTGGTTGAGTTCATTTCAAATATGACGGTTCTCGAGCTTTCTGAGTTCGTAAAGGAGCTTGAGGAGAAGTTCGGCGTGACCGCCGCAGCCCCTATGGCCATGATGGCGGCCCCGGCAGCCCAGGCAAAAGAGGAAGCCGTGGAGCAAACCGAATTTGATGTGATTCTTGCCGCCGTGGGAGAGCAGAAGATCCAGGTGATCAAAGAGGTTCGAGCGATCACGGGCTTGGGGCTAAAGGAAGCGAAAGCCCTCGTGGACGGTGCGCCTGGAAAGGTGAAGGAAGGCGTTTCGAAAGAGGAAGCAGAGAAGGTCAAAGCGCAACTTGAACAAGCGGGAGCCACCGTGGAGGTCAAGTAGGAACGCCAAGCGGTGAGGGAACCACCTCAACGGGTATCACGACGGCGCTTCACGGAAACACCTTGAATGATTGAGAGGGTTTGATGAAAGGAAACGGCGGGCTGGCACATCGGGCAAGAAGGAACTTCGGGAAAATCGAAAAGGTCATCGAGATCCCAAATCTGATTGAGATCCAGAGGGATTCCTACGACCGGTTTCTCCAAAAGAATGTTCCCTCCGAGGGTCGGAAGGATACGGGGCTTCAGGGAGCTTTTCGGAGTGTATTCCCGATCAGCGATTTCAGTGGGTCTTCCTCTCTCGAATTCGTCAAGTACACCTTCGAACAGACGAAATACGGGGAAGAGGAGTGCCTCAGCAAAGGGCTCACCTATGAGGCTCCCCTGAAGCTGACCGTCCGACTGCTCGTCTTCGACACGGATCTCACCAACGGGACAAAGAGCATCCGCGACATCAAGGAACAGGAAATCTACTTCGGGACCATTCCGATGATGACGGATCGCGGCACCTTTATCGTCAACGGAACGGAGAGGGTCATTGTCAGTCAACTTCATCGCTCCCCCGGTGTTTTCTTCGATCACGACAAGGGCAAGACCCACGCGAGCGGCAAGCTGCTTTACTCGGCCCGGATCATTCCACTGCGTGGGTCCTGGCTTGATTTTGAATTCGACCCCAAAGACCTGCTCTATGTCCGCATCGACAGGCGGCGCAAGTTCCCGGTGACAACCTTCCTCAAGGCGCTGGGTTACTCGTCCAAAGAGATCCTCTCCACCTTCTACGACACGGAAAAATTTCTCTTTCGGGACGGGGAATGGTTGAGAGAAGCCAAGCTGGAAAACCTGTTTCGCAGCAAGATCACGAAAGATATCGTGCATCCCAAGACCAAGAAAGTCCTTGCCAAAGAGGGGGAGAAATACACAAAGCGACTCCACGGCTTGATCGAGTCGGCCGGGATGAGCCATGTTCCCGTCAGCCAGGAGACCATGCCGGGCAAGGTTCTTGCCGATGATATCGTAGACCCGACCACGGGGGAAATTCTCGCAAACGGGAATCAGCCGGTGACAGGAGATCTCCTGACCAAAATGGCGGAACAGGGAATTACGGAGATGGAATGCCTTGTTCTGGATGCCCATGGCGTGAGCACCACGATCAGGGACACCATGCTGCTTGACAAGATCGACGAAAGCGACGAAGCGGTGCTCGAACTCTACAGAAAGATGAGACCCAGCAGCCCTCCGACGCAAGAAGTGGCGGGCAACTTTTTCAACAGCCTTTTTTTCAACCTGTCCACGTATGACCTATCGCCTGTGGGAAGGTTGAAGCTCAACTACAGGCTCGATCTGGATGTGCCCCTGGAGCAGCGAACCCTGAGAAAGGAAGACATTACCGCCACGGTGAAGGAACTGATCCGCTTGAAGAACTCGGAAGCCATGGTGGACGACATCGACAACCTGGGAAACCGGCGAGTGAGAGCTATCGGCGAACTCCTTGAGAACCAGTACCGGATCGGTCTTGTAAGAATGGAAAGAGCGATCAAGGAAAGGATGAGCCTCCAGGAGGTGGAGACCCTCATGCCCCATGATCTGATCAACTCCAAGCCTGTTTCGGCCGTGGTGAAGGAGTTCTTCGGAACAAGTCAACTGT
Source organism: Desulfatiglandales bacterium (assembly GCA_046481735.1). Classification (GTDB taxonomy): domain Bacteria; phylum Desulfobacterota; class DSM-4660; order Desulfatiglandales; family HGW-15; genus JAFGDM01. Next base: position 7,158 of record JAWOJI010000361.1, read on the forward strand.
CCCAGTTCATGGACCAGACGAACCCCCTTTCTGAAATCACCCACAAACGAAGACTGAGCGCTCTCGGCCCCGGCGGTTTGACGAGAGAGCGGGCGGGCTTCGAGGTTCGCGATGTCCACCCGACCCACTACGGAAGAATTTGCCCTATTGAGACGCCGGAGGGGCCCAATATCGGCCTGATCGTCTCCCTGAGCACCTACGCGAGGGTCAATGAGTACGGCTTCATCGAGACGCCTTACCGGGAAGCGGAAAACGGAACCGTCAGCAGGAAGATCCAGTTTCTATCCGCTTTGGACGAAAAGGAATTCCCCATCGCCCAGGCAAACGCCCCGCTGGACAAGAAAGGGGGCTTTGTCCGGGAAGAGGCGGCTGTCCGAATCGCGGGAGAGGCGAGCAAAGTCCCGGTGCAGGCGGTGAAGTACATGGACGTTTCGCCTGACCAGCTCGTGAGTGTTTCAGCCTCCTTGATCCCTTTTCTGGAGCACGACGACGCCAACCGAGCGCTGATGGGATCCAACATGCAACGTCAAGCAGTCCCGCTGTTAAATGCGAAGGCGCCGATCATCGGAACGGGTGTTGAGAGCGTGGTCGCGCGAGATTCGGGGGTGTCCACCATCGCACGGCGGGATGGGATGGTGGAGGACGTGGATGCATCACGGATCGTTATTCGCTCCACTGGAAGCCCCGAGGACGGGGATGAAGTGGAGATCTACAAGCTCATCAAGTATCAGAAGTCCAACCAGAATACCTGCTACAACCAGAAGCCCATTGTGCGCAAGGGCGACAGAGTGAACAAGGGCCAGATCATTGCAGACGGTCCGGCCACGGAAATGGGCGAACTGGCCCTGGGGCGGAACGTCATGGTGGCCTTCATGTCCTGGGGCGGGTACAACTTCGAGGACTCCATCATCGTCAGCGAACGCGCGGTAAAGGAAGACGTGTACACCTCCATCCACATCGAGGAGTTCGAAGTGGTATCCAGGGATACCAAGCTGGGGAAGGAGGAGATCACCCGAGACATTCCCAATGTGGGGGAAGAGGCCCTGAAGTATCTGGATGAGAGTGGAATCATCAAGATCGGCGCCTACGCGCGGCCCGGCGACATCCTGGCGGGGAAAATCACGCCCAAGGGAGAAACCCAGCTATCGCCGGAGGAGAAGCTTCTCAGGGCCATTTTTGGAGACAAGGCCGGCGATGTGAAAGACACCAGCCTGAGGGTCCCACCCGGGGTTGAAGGCATCGTGATCGACACCAAGGTCTTTTCCCGGCGGGGTGTGGAAAAAGACCAGCGGAGCATCTCCATCGAACGGGAGGAAAAGGCCAGGCTGGAAAAGGACAAGAAGGATCAAATCCAGATCATTGAAAGAAGCGCCAGAGGCAAACTTCGGGAAATTCTCACGGACAAGAAGCTCAAGACCAACCTCCGGGACAAGAAGACAGGCAAGCTCCTCTGCAGCACCCGGAAGGTGATCGGCGAGGAGGAGGTCGCGAAGGTCCCTGTGGAAGCCTGGGCCGGCGCGGATGTCAAAGCCTCCATGGATGAGATCGAGAGAATGGAGGACATTGTCCAGCGTTACACCGACAGGGTATCCCAGATCAAGTCCCACTTCGATGAGCGACAGGAAAGGCTCAGCATGGGGGATGAACTGGCGCCGGGTGTGATCAAGATGGTCAAGGTCTATGTGGCCGTAAAGCGCAAATTGGCCGTAGGCGACAAGATGGCGGGCCGCCACGGCAACAAGGGCGTCCTTTCGAGGATCCTTCCCGTGGAAGACATGCCCTACTTTAGCGACGGAACGCCGGTCGACGTTGTCTTGAATCCCCTGGGGGTGCCCTCCAGAATGAATGTGGGTCAGGTCCTGGAAGCCCACCTTGGATGGGCGTCTCGCCAGTTGGGCAGACAGGTCGGGGAGATCCTTGATTCCCTGACGGATGCGAACGCGGTCAGGAAGAAGCTGGCGGACATTTTCTCTCCCGAAGAGTACAGAGATATTTTCAAAGGCATGGATGATTCAGAAATTCTCGCGAAAGCCGGAATGATGAAAGAGGGGGTGCACATGGCCTCTCCTGTATTTGACGGCGCCAAGGAGGATGAGATCAAGAAGTACCTGGCCAAAGCCGGCCTCCCTGTAACCGGGCAAGCCGTGTTGTACGACGGACGGACCGGCCTGCCTTTCGATCAGCAGGTCACTGTCGGGATGCTCTATGTCATGAAGCTGCACCATTTGGTGGATGACAAGCTGCACGCCCGCTCCATCGGCCCCTACTCACTTGTGACCCAGCAGCCGCTCGGAGGAAAGGCGCAATTCGGGGGTCAAAGGCTGGGAGAAATGGAAGTGTGGGCCATGGAAGCTTACGGCGCGGCTTACTCGCTCCAGGAATTTCTGACGGTCAAGTCGGACGACGTGGCGGGAAGAACACGGATGTATGAGAGAATCGTCAAGGGAAACAATATTCTGGAAGCCGGACTCCCGGAGTCCTTCAAGGTCTTGTTGAAGGAGTTGTTGGCCCTGGGGCTGGATGTCCAGCTTTTTGAAGACACCCAGGAGTAAAGGGGGTCGTCTATTTGTGGTGGGGCGAGGTTCGTCCTTAAACCATACGCCACAGACGAGAAGGAGAAAAGAGTGGAAGAGCTGTACAATTTTTTTGCAAAGCCCAAGGATCCTTCCAGCTACAATGCCGTGAAAATCTCCCTGGCGTCGCCGGAGAAGATCCGGGAGCGTTCTCACGGCGAAGTAAAGAAGCCGGAAACAATCAATTATCGGACCTTCAAGCCGGAGAGGGACGGCCTTTTTTGTTCCAAGATATTTGGACCCATCAAGGACTATGAGTGCAACTGCGGGAAGTACAAGAGAATGAAGCACCGCGGCATTGTTTGTGAGAAGTGCGGTGTGGAAGTCATTCAGTCGAAGGTGAGGCGGGAGAGAATGGGACATATCGAACTCGCTTCCCCGGTGGCTCATATCTGGTTTCTGAAGTGCCTTCCCTCCAAAATCGGGAATCTTGTCGACCTCACGCTGAAGGACCTGGAGCGGGTGCTGTACTTCGAAAACTACATTGTCATCGATCCGAAGGACACTCCCCTGCAAAAGGGCATGCTCCTTACCGATGAGCAACTTCTGCGGGCCAGGGAAGAGTACGGCCAACGGTTCCAAGTGGGCATCGGCGCAGAGGCCATCCAGGCCATGCTTCGAGAACTGGACCTTGATGAACTCTCTGCGGCTTTGCGGGCCGATATGGTGGACACCCGTTCCGATGCGAAAAGAAAAAAGCTCGCCAAGCGCCTCAAGGTGATCGATGCTTTCAAGGAATCCAAGAACCGCCCTGAATGGACCATCTTGAACGCTATCCCGGTGCTGCCTCCCGACCTTCGCCCCTTGGTGCCGCTGGACGGAGGGCGGTTCGCCACTTCGGACCTGAACGACCTTTACCGGAGGGTGATCAACAGAAATAACCGGCTTAAAAGGCTCCTGGAGCTCAATGCCCCCGAGATCATCGTCCGCAACGAAAAGAGGATGCTCCAGGAAGCGGTGGATGTGCTTTTCGACAACGGGCGCAGGGGAAAGGTGGTGACCGGCGCCAACAAGCGACCCTTCAAGTCCCTGAGCGACATGCTCAAGGGGAAACAGGGAAGGTTCCGGCAGAACCTCCTGGGCAAAAGGGTGGACTATTCAGGGCGATCGGTGATCGTAGTGGGTCCTGACCTTCGTCTTCATCAGTGCGGCTTGCCCAAGAAGATGGCTCTGGAGCTTTTCAAACCCTTCATCTACAACAAGCTGGATGAAAAGGGAATTGCCACAACCATCAAGTCTGCGAAGAAAATGGTGGAAAGAGAGACTCCGGAAGTCTGGGACGCTCTGGACGAGGTGGTGCGAGAGTACTGCATCCTGCTGAACCGGGCTCCGACTCTCCACCGTCTGGGCATACAGGCCTTTGAGCCGATTTTGATCGAGGGCAAGGCGATCCAACTTCACCCGTTGGTCTGCACGGCCTTCAATGCGGATTTTGACGGTGACCAAATGGCTGTGCATGTCCCCCTTTCCATTGAAGCGCAGATCGAGGCAAGGGTGCTGATGATGTCGACCAACAACATCCTCTCCCCGGCCAACGGTGATCCTATCATTGTTCCCAGTCAGGACATCGTGCTGGGCATCTACTATTTGACTCGAGAAAGGCCGCTCAGCAAGGGAGAGGGCAAGGTTTTCGCCAACTCCGAGGAAGTGAGAATGGCCCATGATGCCGGACAGTTGGATCTTCATGCCGCCATCAAGGTGAGAATCGACGGCAAGATGGAGGAAACGACCACCGGAAGGGTGATCCTCTACGAACTCCTGCCGGAAAAGCTGCCCTTCGCCTTCCTGAACCGGGTGATGAACAAGAAGGAATTGCGAATTCTCATCAACGAGTCTTACCGGCGACTTGGAATCAAAGCAACGGTCATTCTATCGGACAGGCTCAAAGACATCGGGTATCGCTACGCCACTCTTTCGGGAATTTCCATTTCCATGAAGGACATGACCGTCCCTTCCCGAAAAACGGAAATCATCGAGAAGGCGGAAAAGGAAGTAAAGAGGATCGACGATCAGTATAAGACGGGCCTCATTACCGATGGGGAAAAGTACAACAAAGTGGTGGACATCTGGGCGCAGGCGACGGAGACGATCGCTTCAGAAATGATGCGCGAGATGGCCGTCGAGGAGATCAAGGGCCGGGGAGGAGAGACAGTAAAGGCCACCAGCTTCAACCCCATCTTCATGATGTCGGACTCGGGAGCAAGGGGCAGCAAAGATCAGATGAGGCAGTTGGCCGGAATGAGGGGCCTGATGGCCAAACCCTCGGGCGAGATCATCGAAACACCCATCACCTCCAACTTCCGGGAAGGCCTCACGGTTCTGCAATACTTCATCTCCACCCACGGCGCCCGAAAGGGATTGGCCGACACGGCACTCAAAACGGCCAATTCCGGCTACTTGACCCGCAGGCTGGTGGATGTGGCTCAGGACACGGTCATCACCGAAGAGGATTGCGGAACCGTGGACGGCATTTTCGCTTCTGCTTTGATCGAAGGAGGGGAAATCATCCAGCGGGTCGGTGACCGGGTTTTGGGTCGGGTTTCCCTGGAGGACATTTTCGATCCTGTTACCGGAGAACTCCTGATCCATGCCAATGACGAAATTAACGAAGAACGGGTGGGGAAAATTCAGGCTGCGGGTTTGGAAAAGGTGCGGATCCGCTCTGTGCTCACCTGTATGGCGAAACGGGGGGTTTGCAAGAAATGCTACGGCAGGGACTTGGCACACGGCCATGAAGTGAACATCGGAGAGGCCATCGGGATCATCGCCGCCCAATCCATCGGGGAGCCGGGGACGCAGTTGACCATGAGGACCTTCCACATAGGGGGCACAGCGAGCAAGAGGGTGGAGCAGACTACGGTCGAGTGCAGGAATGGAGGGACCGTCGCCTTTCAGCACCTGAAAACGATTCAGAACTTGGAAGGGCATTTCGTGGTGATGAACCGAAACGGTGAAATCGCGATTTTGGGGAAGGGAGGCCGAGAGGTTGAAAGGTATCCGATCATCTACGGCGCGGTTCTCAAGGTTCGGGACGGCGAGGAGATCCAGCCTCACCAAACCCTGGCCGAATGGGACCCCTTCAACATCCCCATTCTGACCGAGGTGTCCGGCGTGGTCAAGTATGGCGACATTCTGGATGGCGTCACCATGCAGGAGAAGAGGGACAAGGTCACCGGCAAAATCAGCCGGGTTATCGTGGAGTCCCGGGAGCTCGATGCGCGCCCGAGGATTTCCGTCAAAGACATGGAAGGCGGAACTGCCGTCATTCCGGGAACCACCAAGGGCTTGGCCCGCTACCACCTGCCTATCGGCGCGATCATCATGGTGAATGAAGGAGAGGTTGTTTCGCCTGGAACGGTGCTTGCGAAAATCCCCAGGGAAACGACCAAGACCAAGGATATTACCGGAGGCCTTCCCAGGGTGGCCGAGCTGTTTGAAGTACGAAAACCTAAAGAAAACGCAATCTTGAGCGAGATCGACGGAACCGTTTCTTTCGGCCAGTACACCAAGGGCAGACGGAAGGTCACGATCACCCCGGAAATCGGGGAGTCCCTGGAGTACCTCATACCAAAGGGCAAGCACGTGAGCGTTCTGGAGGGCGACTACGTGAGGGCCGGAGAGCCGCTCATGGATGGATCGGCCAATCCCCACGACATTTTACGAATCAGAGGCGTCAAGGAATTGGCCAAGTATCTGGTGGATGAGGTGCAGGAGGTCTATCGCTTGCAGGGGGTGAGCATCAATGACAAGCACATCGAGGTCATTGTCAGACAGATGCTGCGCCAGGTGAGCGTCACAGAAGCGGGAGAGTCCAATTTCCTTCTGGGTGAACATGTGGAGCGCTGGCGCTTTGAAGAGGAGAACGAGAGGATCGTTCAAGCGGGGGGCAGGCCGGCTACGGCGGAACCTCTTCTCCTGGGGATCACCAAGGCTTCGTTGAGCACGGAAAGCTTCATCTCCGCCGCCTCCTTTCAGGAGACGACCAATGTGCTTTCGGATGCGGCGGTGGCAGGCAAGGTGGACTATCTCAAAGGGCTGAAGGAAAACGTCATCATGGGACGGTTGATTCCCGCGGGCACGGGGCTGCCCTCCTACCGGAGCCTGGATATTCAACTCGCGGAAGAAAATGTTTGAGGGCCACAAATTATTTGCTTGACAAGAGCTAAGCTACGGAATATAAAAAAAAATTTTTAGATTCCATTTCGCTTCGGCGGCAGGCTGGAGCGGCGAACTGAACAATCGCTAAAGGACGGGTTTATGCCAACGATCAACCAACTCATTCGAAGGCAGCGAGAACAGCCGAAGAAAAAGAACAAGACGCCGGCATTGCAGAGTTCCCCCCAGAAGAGGGGGGTGTGTGTGCGGGTGTACACCACCACGCCGAAGAAGCCCAATTCCGCGTTGCGGAAGGTGGCCAGGGTGAGGCTCACCAACGGGATTGAAGTGACCTCTTACATTCC
>JAWOJI010000394.1:0-3823 GCA_046481735.1 Desulfatiglandales bacterium
GTTCGAGGGGGGCCCCTGCCCGCCCTCGGGACCGATGATCCTGGCCTCGAAGAAGTAAAGGTTTCCCGGTTGAATTCCGGTGATCCTGCACGTAAAGCCGTCTCCGCTCACGGAATCCCGGTCAAAGGATTCAAAACCCTGATACTCGATCGGGCACCCCTCGCAAGGCGGTTGATCCAACGGGTATGCAGCATAGTATGCCCTGAGAGTCGAACCCGTCTTCATCGCTCCTTGGATCCGGCCGGTGAGATCGACGTATTCCCCGTTTGATTCTCCTTTGAGAATGCTGACTCTGCCTTCCTCTGCAACGACCGGAAGGAAAGGATCGCCCTTTTTCCCGCAAGAAATCAGCGCCAGGGAGAGCAAGAGGAAGAATGTAGAGAGAAGCTTTCCGACTCTCATCGAGCGTTCATCTCCTCCCGAGCCTTTGCAAGCGCCCCTTTCACCGAAGCTCTTCCAGTGCCTCCCACAAGGTTTCTCCGGTCGATGCAGGAGACCGGATCGAGCCATTCGTAGACGTCCTCTTCAATGTTTTCCCAAAAGCCTTTCATCTCTTCTACAGTGAGTTTGTTGAGTTCCCTGCCCTTTTGCAGAGCGTGGACGACCATCCTACCTACAACCTCGTGGGCCTGTCGAAAGGTCATCCCCTTGGTCGCAAGGTAATCCGCCAGGTCCGTCGCAACCAGGTAGCCCTCTTCCACGGCTTTTCTAAGGGTCTCCTTTTGAAACGTTACGCCCCCCAGGAGTCGGCTCATCAGAAGCAGGCATTGCTCCACCGTGTCCACGGTATCGAACAGGCCCTCTTTGTCCTCCTGCATGTCCTTGTTGTAGCTCAAGGGAAGACCCTTCATGGTTGTCAGCAAAGCCATGAGATGCCCGTACACCCGTCCTGCTTTTCCTCTCACCAGTTCCGGGAGATCTGGGTTTTTCTTCTGGGGCATGATGCTGCTTCCTGTGCAAAAGGCATCCGGCAGATTTATGAAACCGAACTCCCTGGTGGACCAGAGAATCAGCTCTTCGCTCAGCCGGCTCAGGTGCATCATCAGCACCGAGGAGGCGAAGTGGAACTCAAGAACAAAGTCCCGATCACTCACCGCATCCATGCTGTTTTGGGACACGGTTTCGAACCCAAGTTCTCTCGCCACCATCTCCCGGTCAAGGGGAAACGTCGTGCCGGCGAGAGCGGCGCTGCCCAGAGGCAGAACATTTACCCGCTTCATGCTTTCCTGATAACGGCTGCGGTCTCTTCCGAGCATCTCGTAATAGGCAAGCAGGTGATGAGCGAGGAGCACCGGTTGGGCGCGCTGAAGGTGAGTGTAGCCGGGGATGATGACGTCGATATTCTCTTCGGCGAGGCCGACCAAGGTTTCCTGCAGGTCTCCGATGAGGGAAAGGACCCTCGCAACGGCATCGCGAACGTACATGCGGGTGTCCAGTGCCACTTGGTCGTTACGGCTTCTCCCGGTGTGGAGTTTCTCGCCCAAGGGGCCCACTTTTTCCACCAGTCTTTTCTCCACCAGGGTGTGAATATCTTCGTAGTTGGGGTCAAAATCCGCCGCCCCGCTTTCAAGTTCGACTAGAATTTCCGACAGGGCTTCCGTCATTCTGGAGGCCTCTTCTTCCGCGATGATTCCCTGCCTGGCAAGCATTCTGCAATGAGCTTTGCTTCCTCGTATGTCCTGCGCATAAAGGCGTTTGTCAAAGGGCAGGGAGGCATTGAAACGCTCCAGAGCCTCATCCATTCTCTCTTTGAAACGGCCTCCCCAGACTTTTTCAGCCATTCAACACCTCGTCCAGGACTTCGATGAGGCGATCGATCTCCGCCGCGCTTACGATAAGGGGCGGAACGAAACGAAGCACTTTTTCCTGGGCCGCGTTGATGAGAAACCCCTTTTGAAGGCACGCTTCTACAATGGGCGCCGCCGGCCGGTCCAGCTCAAGGCCGACGATCAGACCGAGTCCTCTGACCTCTCTTACACACGGATGGTTTTTCATGAGGCCTTCCAGCCGCTGCCTGAAGTACTCCCCCGTGCTGCGGCAATGGTCGAGCCACCCGTCCTCCAGAATGCTCGTTACAACTGCCTTGGAGACCGACGCAACAAGGGGGGTCCCCCCGAAGGTAGAGGCATGACTTCCCGGTCCGAAGACCGTGCTCAATTCCTCGGTTCCGAGCATGGCGCCGATAGGGAGCCCGTTGCCCAGGGCCTTGGCAAGGGTCATGATGTCCGGCGCCACGCCGAAGTGTTCGTGGGCAAAGAGGCGTCCCGTTCGGCCCATGCCGGTCTGAATTTCATCCAGGATGAGCAACAGCCTTTTTTCAAAGCAGAACTCCCTGAGTTTCTTGAGGTAATCGCCATGGGGCACGACCACTCCCCCCTCCCCTTGGATGGGTTCCAGCATGACGGCGCAAACCGAGTCATCCACGGCGCTTTTCACGGCTTCAAAATCGTTGAAGGGCACGAACCGGAATCCGCTCAACAGGGGCTCGTAGCCCGCTTGGACTTTCGTTTGCCCGGTTGCGGAAAGGGTGGCCATGGTCCGCCCGTGAAAGGACCCTTCCATGCAGATGATCGTGGATCGGCCGGGGCCCTGCTTTTCTCTCGCATACTTTCTGGCGAGTTTGATCGCCGCCTCATTTGCCTCCGCCCCGCTGTTGCAAAAGAAAACCCGGTCGGCAAAGGAATTCCCCACCAGAAGGGCTGCCAGTTCAGCTTGAGGCCTCGTGTAGTAAAGATTTGAGACGTGCACCAACTCTCCGGCCTGTTCCTCCAGAGCTTTGGTCACAACCGGGGAGCTGTGTCCGAGAGCACAGACCGCAATGCCCCCCACGAAATCCAGGTACTCCCTGCCGTGATCATCCCAGACTCTGCAGCCCTGGCCCCGGATCAAGGCAAGAGACCGCTTGTAGGTCGGGAAGATGTATTTGTCGGTCAAAGTCTTGATGCTTTCCGATGATCCTGATGGGTTCATGGTGTTCTTTGTCCTTTGTCCTTTGTCCTTTGTCCGTGGTCAGTTGTCAGTTGTCAGAAGTCTTCGCTTCTTCCCTTCACGCCACAATCTCGGTACCCACGCCGACCCTGGTAAAAATCTCCAGGAGCATGGCATGATCCTTTCTCCCGTCGATGATGTGAGCTTTTTTCACGCCCTTTTTCAGAGCGTCGACGCAGCAATGCACTTTAGGGATCATGCCTCCGCGAATGGTTCCGTCATCGATCAGCGCCTGCACCTCTCCGACCCTGATGGTGGAAAGAAGGCTTCCTTCCCCGTCCAGCACACCTTCCGTGTCTGTGAGCAGGATCAGCTTGCGCGCCTTGAGGGAAGAAGCCACGTGACCGGCCACGTGATCCGCGTTGATGTTGTAGGTCTCCCCCTTGTTCCCCGCTCCCACGGGAGCGATAACCGGAATGAACCCGCCCTCCAGGAGAGACTTGAGGATCTCGTTGTTGACCGATGTCACTTCTCCAACCATGCCGATATCGATGATTTCCGGAGGTTGATCGTTTCCTCTCTTTTTGAAGTACTTCATTTTCTTGGCCGTAATGAGTTTTCCATCCTTGCCGGAAAGGCCTACGGACCGGCCGCCGTTTCGATTGATGAGTGCGACAATCTCCTTGTTCACTTTGCCCACTAGGACCATCTCCACGACGTCCATGGTCTGTTTGTCCGTGACCCTCATGCCGTCGACAAATTCCGAATCAATCGAAAGTCTCTTCAGAAAGCTCCCGATTTGCGGCCCTCCTCCGTGCACAACCACGGGATTGAGGCCCACATACTTCATGAGAATCATGTCAAGGGCGAAGTTTTTTTTCAGCCTCTCATCCAC
>JAWOJI010000400.1:0-14972 GCA_046481735.1 Desulfatiglandales bacterium
GACAATGTGTCGATGGAGGTGAACTTGATCATGCCGATCGCGATGGAGAAGGAGTTGCGGTTTGCGATTCGGGAAGGGGGCCGGACCGTCGGCGCCGGGGTTATCAGCGACATCGTGGAGTAGGCAAATCACCTTTTTACTCTAGTGTGAGGGAAAGAACCTTGATTACGAACCAAAAAATCCGCATTCGCCTTAAGGCATACGATCATAAACTCCTGGACCAGTCCGCCACGGAGATTGTTGAGACGGCAAAGGAGACGGGCGCCAAGATCGCAGGACCCATCCCTCTGCCAACCGTGATCAACCGTTACTGTGTTCTGAGATCCCCCCACGTGGACAAGAAGTCCAGGGAGCAATTTGAGATCAGGACGCACAAACGCCTGCTGGACATTCTGGAACCCACCCAGCAGACCGTGGATGCGCTGATGAAACTGGACCTTGCCGCGGGCGTGGATGTGGAGATCAAACTCTGATGACGGAGCAGGGCGCTATGGTCGGAACGCTTTTTGGAACGAAACTGGGCATGAGCCGCTTTTTCCTGGATGAAGGGAAGAGCATTCCCGTAACCATCGTGAAGGTAACGCCCTGCGTTGTGGTTCAGAAAAAGACGTCTGAAAAAGACGGATACGAAGCCATTCAGGTCGGGTTTGGGCCTCAGAAGGAGAGTCGGCTCACCAAGCCCCTCAGGGGCCATTTGAAGAACTCAGGGGAGAGGTATTTCAGGCACCTGCGAGAAATCCAGGTGGAAAGTGCGGATGCATTCGAACTCGGCCAGGAGATCCGATCCGACATTTTTTCCATCGGCGATCAGGTGGCTGTCACGGGGCGAAGCAAAGGCCGAGGTTTTGCCGGGGTCATCAAGCGCTGGGGTTTTGGAGGGGGACGGGCGACCCATGGGAGCCGGTCACACCGAGTCCCAGGATCGATCGGTTCGAGTTCAGACCCTTCCCATGTCTGGAAAGGGAAGAAACTGCCGGGCCGAATGGGCGACCGGAAGACGACGGTCAGAAATCTGGTGATCGTGGACGTGCGGCCGGACATGGATGTGATCGCCCTCCGCGGGGCGGTTCCAGGAAGCAAGAACAGCGTGATTCAGATCAGAAGAATCTGAGTGCGGCATAGAAGAGACTTTGCGGCGCTTCTCCAGTTTGAGGAAAGCATTTTTTTGATGAGGCAACAGGTATGGCCGTAGTTGATGTGTACAACCTTCAAAGAGAGAAGACCTCTCAGGTGGAACTGAGGGATGATGTTTTTGCCGTGCCCGTAAAAAAGCATGTGCTTCATCAGGTAATAACGACCCGGCTCCTGAATCAGAGGGGTGGGAACGCTTCCACCAAGGGTCGTTCGGAGGTCAGTCGTTCGGGCAAGAAACTTTGGCGCCAGAAAGGGACCGGCAGGGCTCGCGTGGGAGATGCCGCATCACCAACCCGGAGGGGCGGGGGCGTGGCTTTCGGACCCGTTCCAAGGGACTATCGTCGCAAGATACCAAAGAAACTGGGAAAAATGGCAACTCGCATGGCCCTGGCAGACAAATTGAGGGAGGAGAAGCTCGTGGTTCTGGAGCATTTCAACCTTGCCGAACTCAAGACAAAATCTTTTGTGGCCGTGATGAAAGCCTTTGAGGTCCGCAAGGCGCTGATCGTAACGGAAGGAAAGAACGATATCCTTGAGAAATCTTCCATGAACGTTCCCTGGGTGAAAGTGATGCGCTACGAGGGGTTGAATCCCTATGACGTTTTGAATCACGATCACCTTTTCCTGGTTCAGGCGGCCATCCCAAAAATTGAGGAGGCATTGGTTCTATAATGGATCCGTACAAAGTCATCAAGAGGCCTCTGATTACGGAAAAGGCAAATATCCACAAGGAACAGTCCAACCAGATCGCCTTGGAAGTGGATCGGCGAGCCAACAAAATAGAGATTCGGCGTGCTGTGGAAACCCTGTTCAAGACCGAAGTGCTGGAAGTGAAAACGCTGAACGTTGAGGGCAAGAAGAGAAGGGTCGGAAGAAATGTGGGGAGAAGAGCGAACTGGAAAAAGGCGATCGTGAGGCTGGCGCCCGGAAAGCGCATCGAGTTCTTCGATGGAGTATAAGGCGATCTGAACAGGGGAGAAGAGAATGGCCATAAAGAGATACAAGCCGACCTCGGCAGGTCGAAGGAATATGACCTACTCCACAAAAGAAGAGGTCACCCGCAAGAAACCGGAGAGGAGCCTTCTCGTCCCATTGAAAAAGTCGGGGGGCAGAAACGCTTTGGGCCGCATCACATCCCGGCACCGAGGAGGCGGCCACAAGAGAATGTATCGAATCGTCGATTTCAAGCGGAACAAAGACGGCATCCCTGCAAAGGTGGCGAGCATTGAATATGACCCGAACCGTTCCTCTAACATTGCCCTGTTGAACTATGTAGACGGAGAGAAACGTTACATCCTCGCGCCGTCGGGCCTAAAGGTCGGCGATCAAGTCGTTTCAGGATCCGGAAGCGAAATCAGGCTGGGCAATGCACTTCCCCTGAGGGATATCCCCCTGGGGACGTCCATTCACAATATCGAGCTCAATCAGGGCCACGGGGGCCAGATCGCAAGAGGCGCCGGCGCCTACGCCCAGTTGATGGCCAAGGAGGGAAAGTACGCTCAAATCAAGCTTCCTTCCGGCGAAGTGAGGATGGTTCTGCTTGACTGCAAGGCCACCATCGGCCAGACGGGAAACCAGGAACACCAAAAGATCCGGATCGGGAAAGCAGGCAGGACCCGATGGTTTGGGAAAAGGCCCCGAGTGAGAGGAGTTGCCATGAACCCTGTCGACCACCCGCACGGTGGAGGGGAAGGGAAGTCCTCCGGTGGCCGGCACCCGGTGACACCGTGGGGTGTTCCCACCAAGGGGTATAAGACAAGGGTCAAGAAGGCCAGTGATAAGCTGATTGTTAAGAAGAGAAAATAGTGTTCAGAGCAGGCAAAGTGTTCAGCGTTCAGTGTTCAGAAATGCAATAAGTATCCAGTAAACAGGGGTAAGTGATCAGGGAGAAGAAGACAGTCTTTGTATAAAAATAAGGGTGGGCAGATTTCATTCTTCCTGGACCCTGAACCCCTGAACCCCTGAACTTTGAACCTTTGACCTTGAACCTTTGACCTTGAACCCCTGAACACTGAACACTGAACACTTGAATACTTAGGAGGACAGGCTTTGCCGAGATCAGTCAAAAAAGGACCGTTTGTCGATCAACACCTGATGAAAAAAGTGGACGCCGCTCTCGAAACCCAGAGCAGGAAAATCATCAAGACGTGGTCGAGGAGATCCACGGTCCTTCCCCAATTCGTCGGTCTCACCTTTGCGGTCCACAACGGCAGGAAGTTTCTTCCCGTTTTCGTGACCGAAGACATGGTAGGGCAGAAGCTGGGGGAATTTGCGCCGACGAGGACTTTTTTCAGCCATGCCGGCGACAAAAAAACGCGTTTGAAAGGTGCGAGGAAGTAATGGAAGCGAGGGCTGTGGCAAGATACGTGAGGATCTCCCCTCAAAAGGCGGGGCTGATCATGGACGAAGTGAGAGGGAAAAGAGTGGAAGAGGCCCTGCGGGTGCTTTCTTTTTCTCCCAAGAAAGGGGCGCAGCTCCTGAAAAAACTCATCGATTCCGCGGTGGCCAATGCAGGGGCAAACAAGGAGATTGACGTGGACACCTTGTTCATCAAACGGCTCTACGCAGATCAGGGGCCGGTCATGAAGCGATTCCGACCCAGAGCGATGGGGCGGGCCACAAGGATCAGAAAAAGGACAAGTCATCTAACCGTCATTCTGGACGAAGCCTAGATCAAGGGAGGTGAAGGTTGGGACAAAAAACCAATCCAATCGGTTTTAGACTGGGGATCAACAGATCATGGGATTCCCGCTGGTTTGCCGGCAAAGACTATGCGAAGTTTCTCCTTGAGGATCACGAGATCAGAAAGTTCCTGAAGAAACGATTGGCTCAGGCGGGGGTCGCTAAAACCGAGATCGAGCGGGCCGCAAACAAAGCAAGGATCAAGATCCACACGGCAAGGCCGGGTATCGTCATCGGGAAAAAGGGTTCGGAGATCGAAAATCTCAAGAGGGAGCTAGAAGCCAAAATCAAGCGAGAAATCATCATCGACATCCAGGAAGTGAGAAAACCCGAAGTGGATGCTCAGTTGGTGGCCGAGAATGTGGCGCTCCAGTTGGTGCGGCGGGTGTCTTTTCGCCGGGCCATGAAAAAGAGCGTCAGTTCCGCTCTGCGGTTCGGCGCCCTGGGAATCAAGATTGCGTGCAGCGGACGCCTCGGCGGCGCTGAAATGGCCAGGCGGGAATGGTACCGGAAAGGAAGGGTCCCTTTCCAAACCATCCGGGCCGATATTGACTACGGTTTTGCAGAAGCTTTTACCACTTACGGCGCTGTCGGGGTGAAGGTGTCGATTTTCAAAGGGGAGATTTTGCCCGAAAGAAAAGGTTAAGGTTTGTCATGCTGAGTCCAAAAAAAGTCAAATACCGGAAGCAACAAAAAGGCCGAATGCGGGGCAAGGCGATCAGCAAAGGAGCGACCCTTGAATTTGGAGACTACGGGCTTCAGGCTCTCTCCTGCGGCAAAATGAGCGCCCAGCAAATCGAGGCGGCAAGGGTTGCGATTACCCGGCACGTGAAGAGGGGCGGCAAGATCTGGATCCGGGTTTTCCCTGACAAGCCTTTTACGAAAAAGCCCGCGGAAACCAGAATGGGCAAAGGCAAGGGGGCTCCGGAGGGCTGGGTGGCCGTTGTGAAGCCTGGAAGAATTCTTTACGAACTGGAAGGGGTTGGGGAGAGTGTAGCTGCAGAGGCGTTTCGACTTGCCGGCCATAAACTTCCCTTTCCCACCCGCTTTGTGAGCAGGAGAGCTTGATGGCAAAGGCAAAAGAACTGCGAGACCTGAGCCTTGAGGAGTTGAAGACCAGGGAGAGGGAGTTGGGGCAGGAGCTATTCAATCTGAGGCTCAGGAAAGCCACAGGTCAGCTTTCGAATACGGCCGCAGGCGTCAGGGCTAAGAGAGATCTGGCCCGAGTCAAGACGATCATCAAAGAGACGGAGAGGGCAGGCGAAAAGAGGGTGCCATGAGTGAAAGGGGAGTCAAGAAGAAATTGCTGGGCGTGGTTGTCGCTCACAAGACGGATAAGACGGCGGTGGTTTCCGTCAGCCGCCTGAAGAAGCACAAGGCGTACCAGAAGTATATCACGGTTCGAAAACAGTACCTGGTCCACGATCCGCAGAACCGTTGCCGGGTGGGAGACAAGGTGAGGATTATCGAATCCAGGCCCATCAGCAAGATGAAGCGATGGATGGTCCTGGATGTTATCGAGAAATCCGTTGACAGAGGGGACGATATTCTCGACAGCTCGGAGGCGGCGAGGGCGTAACATGATCCAGACGGAAAGCACACTGAGGGTGGCTGACAACTCGGGGGCCAAGCTTGTGCAATGCATCAAGGTGCTAGGGGGCACAAGAAGGCGATACGCCACGGTGGGAGACGTGATCGTGGTGTCGGTGAAAGAAGCCATACCCAACTCAAAGGTGAAAAAAGGGGCTGTCATGAAAGCTGTGATTGTCAGGACAAAAAAGGAAATCTCCAGGCCTGACGGTTCCTACATCAAGTTTGACGAGAATTCAGCGGTTCTCATCACCCAGCAAAACGAGCCGGTGGGCACCCGGATTTTCGGGCCCGTAGCGAGGGAACTTCGAGCCAAGAACTTCATGAAAATCGTCTCCCTGGCGCCGGAAGTTCTCTAGGGAGTGGTGGATAGGAGTGTATGTCGTGCAAAAACATCCCCTGATCAGGAAGAACGACAAGGTCGTCGTGCTTACGGGAAAAGAAAAAGGCAAGATCGGGACGGTTCTGAAGGTGGATTCGGAGAAGGGCCGTGCTGTGGTTGAGAAGATCAACATGGTCAAGAGACACACGAGACCGGGGGGGAAGCAGGCGCAAGGCGGTATCATCGAAAAAGCGGCGCCTTTGCACATTTCCAATCTAATGATCCTGTGCGCCAAGTGTGCGGAACCGACGAGAATCGGAAAGCGGGTTTTGGAAGACGGTTCCAAGGTAAGGATTTGCAGGAAGTGCGGGGAACTGCTGGACAGTTGACCTGGGAAAGGCATACCCCAACCTTCGTCATCGTTTTCATGAAAATGGGTATTTAGCGAGGAGTTCACTTTGTCCCGGCTCAAAGAGTTGTACGAAAAGGAAGCGGTTCCCGCCCTGAGAAAGGAATTTGGCTACAAGAGCATCATGGCTGTGCCGCGATTGAAAAAGGTGGTGCTCAACATAGGCCTCGGTGAAGCGATTTACAACATCAAGGCTCTTGACAAAGGCGTTGAAGAGCTGACTCTCATCGCAGGTCAGAAAGCGGTCATCACCAAGGCGAAGAGGTCTATTGCCGGCTTCAAGCTCAGGGAAGGAATGCCAATCGGCTGCACCGTCACATTGCGACGCACCAGGATGTTCGATTTCCTCGACAAACTCTTCAACGTGGCCCTGCCCAGGCTCAGAGATTTTCGGGGCCTTTCGGAGAAGGTTTTTGACGGCCGAGGAAATTGCACGGTGGGCATCAAGGAGCAAATCATTTTCCCGGAGATCGATTACGACAAGATCGACAAGGTTCGGGGTATGAACATCTCCATCGTGACAAGCGGAAGAACGGATGAGGAAGCTTATTTCCTGCTGAAGTTCTTAGGAATGCCCTTCAGACGGTAATTTCACGGAGGTTACTTTGGCGAAGACATCTCTGATTGCTAAGGCCAAGCGAAAGCAAAAATTCTCAAGCCGACAATACAACCGGTGCCCTATTTGCGGCAGACCCAGGGCCTATTTGAGGAAGTTCGGCGCATGTCGAATCTGTTTTCGGATGATGGCTTTGAGGGGAGAAATCCCCGGCGTTGTGAAATCGAGCTGGTGAACAAGGGTCAAGGAGAGTAGATTCCATGAGTATGAGCGATCCCATTGCCGACATGCTGACTCGCATCAGGAACGGCATTATTGCGTCCTTTGATACGGTGGATATCCCGAACTCGAAACAGAAGATCAGCATTGCAAAGATCTTGAAGGCTGAAGGGTTCATAAAGAACTACAAAGTGATCCCGGACCGACGGCAGGGGATTCTCCGGGTTTTCCTCAAGTTTGACGAAGGAGGGGAATCGGTCATCGGGGGCTTGAAACGGGTGAGCAAGCCGAGCTGCCGGATCTATACCAGGAGCGACAGCATCCCTCAAGTCCGCAACGGTTACGGGATCAGCATTCTGTCAACGTCCAAGGGTCTCTTGACCGACAGGCAGGCAAGGAAGCTGGGTGTTGGCGGTGAAATCCTCTGCTCGGTGTGGTAGGGTGTCCAGTCCCAGGGGGCACACCCGGGCGTCTCAAGGGAGGCAACGAATATGTCACGCGTAGGCAAAATGCCTATTCCGGTACCGAACAACGTGAGCGTGGAGCTCAAGGATGATGTCCTGGCTTTGAAAGGGCCTCTGGGAGAGCTCCGGAGAAGCATTCATCCAACCGTGCGCGTTCACATTGAGGATGGGAAGATTTTGGTTTCCGTGGTGGAGCCGGGCAAGAAGGCAAAAGCGCTTCATGGTCTTTACCGGGCCCTGATCTTCAACATGGTTGCCGGAGTGAGCAAGGGTTTCGAGCGGATCCTCGACATTGTCGGCGTCGGCTACAGGGCGGAGTTGGCCGGCAGGACCGCGACCTTTCATTTGGGCTATTCTCACCCTGTTCATTTCGACCTGCCCCAAGGGGTGGATGCGAAAATCGAAAAGACGAGAATCACTCTGAATGGAATAGATAAGGAACTCATCGGCAGAACGGCCGCCAAGATCAGAAGCTTCAGAAAACCTGAGCCTTACAAGGGAAAAGGCATCAAGTACGCTGAAGAGACCATCAGGAGAAAGGCCGGTAAGACGGGAACAAAATAGGGGAGCGGCGCACGGCGTAAGGCACACGGCGCAAGGAAGTACGCCTTTTTGAGATCATAACTCAATGATGGAATAATGGAATTAAAGTATGTCCTTTGTTTTGTGGCAGGGTGAAACACAACGGACCACTGACCATTGACTACGGACGAAATTGTGAGAGCAGGATTTGTCCTATGAGAACCGTAAGCAGGTCGGCAGCGAGAATTAAAAGAAAGAGACGGGTTAGGAAGCACGTTCGTGGGACTCTGGAAAGGCCCCGCTTGTCCGTCTTCAAGAGCGCAAAGCATATTTACGCCCAGATCGTGGATGACACATCGGCAAGGACTCTGGCCGATGCCTCTTCTTTGTCCAAGGACTTTCTTTCCGACGGGAAAGTAAAAGGAGGAAGCAAGGCGGGGGCGGCAGCAGTCGGGGCATTGATTGCAAAGCACGCGACGGATAAGGGGATCAAGAGGGTGGTTTTCGACAGGAATGGCTTTCTGTACCACGGCCGAGTCAAGACCCTGGCCGAAGCAGCCAGGGAGCATGGTCTGGAATTCTAGGTTCAAGCGGGACACCGCCGTGACAGATCGCGGAACCTGCAAAGATGACTCCGCAAGAAGTCGACAATGAGGATAAGGGAGAGGGCCTTGTACAACGGTGAAGATGACGTTCAGCTCATAGAAAAAGTGGTCTACATCAACCGCGTGGCCAAAGTGGTGAAAGGCGGGCGGCGATTCAGTTTCAGCGCAATCGTGGTCGTTGGCGACGGAAAAGGGAAAGTGGGTTTTGGTCTCGGCAAGGCCAATGAAGTTCCTGAAGCCATCCGCAAAGGCGTGGAAAAAGCCCGAAAGGGTATGAAGGCCGTTCCGATCGTCCAGGAAACGATTCCTCACGAAATAATAGGGAAGTGGGGTGCGGGGAGCGTCTTGCTGAGGCCTGCAGGGGCTGGAACGGGTGTAATCGCCGGCGGCGCCGTGAGGGCGGTGCTGGAAGCGGTGGGTATCCAGAATATTTTAACCAAATGCCTGGGGTCACACAACCCCCACAACCTGGTGCGGGCGACCATCAAGGGCCTGGAATCTTTGAAGCACCCGGAATCCATTGCCCGCCGAAGGGGCAAAACGGTTGAAGAGCTGAAGCACGGTATTGGGTGAAAAGCGATGCATGAAACACTGAAGGTGACCTTGGTCAGAAGCGGCATTGGGAAAGACAAGAAAACCCGGGAGACTTTGAGAGGGCTCGGCCTGACTCGGCTGAACAAGACCATGACGCTCAAGAACACGCCGGCCGTCAGGGGGATGATTGAAAAAGTCTCCTTCATGGTCAAGGTGGAGGCATAAGGGAAGCAATGAGAATCCACGATCTGGCCCCGTTAAAGGGTTCGAAAAGAAAAGGGAAACGGGTGGGACGAGGACCCGGATCCGGGCACGGAAAGACCTCCTGCCGGGGTCAAAAAGGGCAGAAGGCCCGTTCAGGGGGGACTGCTCCTCCGGGCTTTGAAGGCGGGCAAATGCCCATCCAAAGGCGGCTGCCCAAGAGGGGCTTTACCAACATATTCAAGAAGACCTTTGCCGTGGTCAATGTGAAGGACCTTGGGGCTTTTGAGCCGAACACGACTCTCGACATCGAGGCCTTGAAGAAAGCCGGGTTGGTGAGAAAAACGGAAGGAACCGTGAAAGTTCTGGGAAAAGGGGATATTTCCCATCCACTCACGCTGAAGGTAAACCAGGTGAGCAAGGCGGCGCGGGAGAAAATCGAATCTGCAGGAGGAACAGTCCAGATTCTTTAGGGGCGGTCGGCCCAGTTTGATGCAGGGCCGGGAGAGCGTATGCTAGGTGGCTTTCAAAACATAGGCAAGATTCCTGAGCTGAAAAAGAGGATCCTTTTCACCCTCATGATGCTGGCGGTTTACCGCTTGGGCTGTCACATCCCAACTCCGGGTATCGACGGCGCCGCTCTTTCAGCGTTTTTCAGCGAGAGACAGGGGACCCTTTTCGGTCTTTTCGATATGTTTTCCGGGGGGGCCCTCAGCCAGATGTCCGTCATGGCACTTGGCATTATGCCCTATATCAGCGCTTCCATCATCCTTCAGCTTCTCACGGTGGTGATACCCTACCTTGAAAAACTGAAGAAAGAGGGAGAGCAGGGCCGCAAGAAAATCACCCAGTACACCCGATACGGCACGGTTATCCTGAGCATCATTCAGGGGTTCGGGATCGCCATCGGACTGGAAAGAATGACAGGTCCCGGCGGTGCTTTGATTGTGCCCGTGCCTGGTTGGGGCTTCAGGCTTCTTGCGGTCATCACCCTTACGGCAGGAACTTCCTTTCTCATGTGGCTCGGGGAGCAGATTACCGAAAGGGGCATCGGCAACGGTATCTCCCTGATCATTTTTGCGGGGATCGTGGCCGGATTTCCAGGGGCTGTGGTCAACACATTTCGTTTGATGGGCACCGGCGAGATCACGCCTTTCTTTATGACGATTGTTGTGGCATTAATGATCGCGGTGGTTGGTGTTATTGTTTTTGTTGAAAGGGGTCAGCGAAGAATTCCGGTACAGTACGCGAAAAGGGTTGTGGGCCGGCGCATGTACGGCGGCCAGAGCACGCATCTTCCCCTGAAGATTAACACGGCCGGCGTGATTCCTCCCATCTTCGCATCTTCGATTATCATGTTTCCTGCGACGATCGCCAATTTCCTTGACGTGAGGGCGTTTCCATGGCTGGAAGTGGTCGTGAGATCCCTGTCTCCCGACCATGTTGTGTATACGCTTATCTTCGTGGTTTTTATCATTTTCTTCTGTTACTTCTACACCGCGGTGCAGTTCAACCCTGTGGACGTGGCAGACAATATGAAGAAGTACGGTGGCTTCATTCCCGGGATCAGGCCGGGAAAAAACACAGCCGAGTACATTGACAAGGTGTTGACCCGGATCACGTTCAGCGGCGCCATCTATGTATCCGCCGTGTGCGTGCTTCCGCAGATTTTCATCTATCAGCTCAACGTTCCTTTCTATTTCGGCGGGACCGCACTTCTCATCGTGGTCGGCGTGGCCATGGACACCTCGAACCAGATCGAGGCTCACATGCTGACCAGACACTATGAAGGATTCATGAAGAAAGGACTGGGCAGAGCCCGGTAGTTTTCAAACGAAGTACTGGGGAAAGGGTTTCGTGGCCAAAGAGGATGTCATTACGGTGGAAGGAACGGTGGTGGAGACCCTGCCCAATGCCATGTTCAGAGTCGAACTGGACAATGGGCACCGTGTTCTCGCGCACATTTCGGGGAAGATGAGAATGCACTTCATCAAAATTCTTCCGGGTGACAAGGTTTCCATTGAACTCTCCCCCTATGATCTGACTCGGGGCAGGATCGTGTACCGGGGGAAGTAACTGAACTTTACGTTTTGATATCGGGTTTTCGCGGACAAAGGCCGCATTACGGGTGTTATCATGAAGGTGAGGGCTTCGGTTAAGAAAATCTGTAACAAGTGCAAAGTGATCAAGCGCAAGGGCACGGTTCGAATCATTTGCGTCAATCCCCGCCACAAGCAGAAGCAGGGATAGAGAGTTTGTCGGTTGTCTGTGGCGGAGGATGGGCGAACAAGGGACCAATGACCAATTTCAAATCACGACGGACGACGGACTGTTGACAAGTAACAACGGATAAATGACTAATGACAAATAGGGAGCAATCTATTGGCTAGGATCGCAGGAGTTGATCTACCCAGGGGAAAGAGGATGGAGATTGCCCTGACCTATATTTACGGCATAGGCAGGAGCTTGTCTCAACAGATACTGACTGAAGCAGGTGTGGATTGGAATACGAAATCCGACGACCTCACGGAAGGTCAGATCGCAAGCCTCAGGAAAGTGATTGATGAAAGGCACAAGGTGGAAGGCGACCTGAGAAGGGAAATCTCAATGAACATCAAGAGGCTGATGGACTTGGGCGCCTACCGGGGGTTAAGGCACAGGAAGGGTTTGCCTGTGAGAGGCCAGAGGACAAGCACCAATGCAAGAACGAGAAAAGGTCCCCGAAGGGCGGTCATGGGCAAGAAGAAGAAATAGGGTGCGGGAATAGACTATGGTGAAGAGAAAAGCAAAGGCAGGAAAAGGGAAAAAGGACAAGAAGCACGTCCCCTCCGGGATCGTTCACATCCAGTCCACCTTCAACAATACGATCATCACGGTGACGGACAACAGCGGCAACGTGATCGCAGCGTCGAGTGCAGGCAAGATGGGGTTCAAGGGCTCCAGAAAGAGCACGCCCTTTGCCGCCCAGATGGCGACCCAGGACGCCCTCAAGCAGGCTATGGAACAGGGAATGAAGACCGCTGAAGTGAGGGTGAAGGGCCCTGGCGTTGGACGGGAAGCTGCGTTGAGAGCGCTTCAGATCGACGGCTTCTCCGTGAGCCTCATCCGGGATGTGACGCCGATACCCCATAACGGTTGCCGCCCCCCCAAAAGGCGGAGAGTTTAGTGGTGAAACCTGCAAGGGCGGATTTCACAAAGATTTAAGCAGGAGGAAAAATCTTGGCCAGAGAAACAGGGGCTTCATGCAGATTGTGCAGACGAGAAAACTTGAAATTGTTTCTCAAAGGGGATCGCTGTTATGGGGAGAAGTGCGCTTACGAGCGCCGTCCATACCCACCGGGGCAGCACGGCCAGAGACGGGGAGGAAAATTTTCGGACTATCAGCTGCAATTGAGGGAGAAACAGAAGGTCAAGAGAATGTATGGTCTGCTGGAAGGCCAATTCCGACGCTACTACGAACTTGCCGAGAGGCATAAGGGCGTCACGGGAACCAATCTGCTGCTCTATCTCGAGTGTCGTCTCGACAATGTCCTCTACCGGATGGGATTCGCTTCTTCCAGGGACCAAGCACGACAAGTCGTCAGGCACAATCATGTTCTGGTGAACGGTCGAAGAGTGAACATCCCCTCTTTCCAGGTGAAGGTGGGAAGTGTGGTCGAGATCCACGAAAAGAAGCGTAAGGTTCCCATTATCCTGGAGGCCATGGAAACAGTGGCAAGAAGGGGCGTGCCGAACTGGATGGAAGTTGACAAGGATAAGTTCAGGGGGACCCTGAGGGCCCTTCCCAGTCGCGAGGACTTGACCATGCCCATTCAGGAAAGCCTGATTGTCGAACTCTACTCCAAGTAGCGGAGGGTTATCACGGCTTTTCTTTCGGGGAAAGCCGGCGAAGATGGGCAATCAGGGGTATTGCCGTTAACATCCCGGCATTCCATCGTTCCAATTGGGAGCGCAGCTAACTAAGTTCTGATTGGAGGTCATTTTTTGGCAGAGCTAAGAGCAAGAAACTGGCGTGAATTGATCAAGCCGAAAAGCATTGTCATCGATGAGGAAACGCATACGAGCTTTTATGGCAAGTTTGTTTGCGAGCCTCTGGAAAGGGGCTACGGCATCACCATAGGCAATGCATTGAGGCGTATTTTGCTTTCCTCCCTGCAGGGCGCGGCGATTGTTTCGGTTAAGTTCGAGGATGTGGTCCATGAGTTCTCGACGATACCTGGGGTGAGAGAGGACGTCACAGACATCATCCTCAATCTCAAACAGGTGAAGCTGCGCCTCAAAGACACGGAGGAAGCGGTTATCCGACTGTCGAAGAAAGGCGAATGCAGCGTCATCGCGGGGGACATCATAACCAACGGGATGGTTGAGATCCTGAACCCGGAGCAGCACGTTGCGACGCTCACCAAAGAAGCGAAGCTCACTATGGAAATGCTGGTCACACTGGGTAAAGGCTATGTATCCGCCGAGACGATCAAGAGCACGGAGCAATCCATCGGCGTAATCCCGATCGATGCCATCTTTTCGCCTATTCAAAAGGTCAATTATGTGGTGACCAACGCTAGAGTCGGACAGATTACGGACTATGACAGGCTCACCCTGGAAGTGTGGACCGACGGGAGCGTGACTCCCGAAGACGCGGTAGCATACGGCGCAAAGATCCTGAAGGAGCAGATGGCGCCTTTTATCACGTTCGAAGAGGAACCTGAGCCGAGGGAGATGATCGAGGAGGAAGAGGGCGATGCATTCAACCAGAATCTTTTCAGGCCCGTGTCTGAACTCGAACTCTCTGTGCGTTCCGCGAACTGCCTGAAGAATGCCAACATAACCTACATCGGGGAATTGGTGCAGAAGACGGAAGCGGAGATGCTCAAGACCAAGAATTTCGGGCGAAAGTCCTTGAACGAAATCAAGAGCATCCTCGAAGAGATGGGACTTTCTCTCGGGTTGAAACTGGAAGCTTTTCAATCGCCCAAGAAGCAGGAACCGGCAGGCACTCAAGAAAAGGAAGAGAAGGTTTAGTTCCATGAGACATCGAAAAGCTGGAAGAAATCTGAGCCGTAACACAAGCCACCGAAAAGCCATGCTGAGGAACATGATGACCTCCCTCTTCAGGCACGAGCAACTCGAGACCACGGATGCCAAGGCCAAAGAGTTGAGACCCCTGGCCGAAAAGATGATCACCCTGGCCAAGAGAGGGGATCTTCACGCTCGACGACAGGCCCTGGCCGTCTTGCAGGACAAGGATGTGGCACACCGGCTCTTTGACGAGCAGAAAGATCGCTTCCTGAATCGGCAGGGCGGATATGTGAGGATCGTCAAAAAGGAGACCAGGAAAGGGGACGGCGCCCCCATTTCCATCATCCAACTTCTGCCGGAGGAGGGCGCCAAGAAGAAAGCGAAGAAGGAAAAGAAAGAAACCTCGTCAAAAAGCGATAAGACCAAGAGCAAAGAGACCAAGGAAAGGGAAGCAAAGCACGCCGAACCGGCAGCGAGTGCATAATTTTCCGCCCCTGCCTGTTGACGTGTTTCAGACTGCAATGGTGAAAAAAGAATATTTCCAGGCACAAAGGCCTCCTTGTCGTACGAACAAGGAGGTTTTCGTGCCTTTGGCGGACAAGCGCGGCAATCTCTTTGTTCCAGGATTGTAGAAATTCCAAAACGTAGTTTGGGGGGTGGAAGTGAACGACAAACAGATGCCCAGCGTCCTCGTCGTGGATGATGAGAGGAGCATGAG
>JAWOJI010000416.1:0-12267 GCA_046481735.1 Desulfatiglandales bacterium
TTTCCGGAGCTTGAAGTGCTTCTTTCCTTTCTGGTCAAGTCGAAAAGAGGAATCCTCAGGTAACTCCTTATTGCCCGCTTCCTGGAAATAAATCTGTTGGATGACCTCGATTGGGCACTGCCTTGAGTTTTCAGCGTTCAGGGTTCAGTGTTCAAAGAACAAGAGAAGCAGGCAGCACGCGGGCCAGGCGGGACAGCACAGGCATTGATCATTCCTGCGCTCTGAACGCCGAACACTGAACACCCGCGCTGGAAATGGAAGGATGGTTCGAAGATGCCCGGCTGGGATTTTGCCCTTTGACAGGACCTGTCATCGGCTCGCGTGACGTGAAGGGTTCCCATGTCCCAAGATAGAGTTTCCGAAACCAAGGATATTCTCGGTCTGATTGCAGGAGGCGGCCGGTTCCCGATGATTGCCGCCGATGCCGCCCGCAAAAGCGGGCTTCACGTGATCGCTGTAGCTCACCTGGGTGAGACCGAACCGGCCCTTGCCGAGAGGGTGGACGAGATTGTCTGGATCAAGCTCGGACAGCTCGGGCATTTGATCAAAGCCCTGAAGAAGAACGGGGCGCGCAAGACCATCCTGGCAGGGAACATCACAAAAAAGAAGATGTTCGAGAACCTGCGACCCGACTTGAGAGGACTCGCCGTCATGTCAAGGCTGGCCGTGTTTCATGACGATGACATCCTGAGGGCAATTGCAGATGAACTGGCCAAGGAAGAAATCGAAGTCGTCAGTTCCACCCTCTACCTGCCCGACCTCGTGGCGCCTCCCGGATGTCTGACCCGCAGAAAGCCAAACCGCACCGAGCAGGAGGACATTCTCTTCGGGTGGCATGTGGCCAAGGAGTTGGGACGACTCGACATCGGCCAGTGCGTGGTGGTGAGGAAGAAGACGGTGCTGGCTCTGGAGGCCATTGAAGGGACAGATGAAACCATCCTGAGGGGAGGAAGCCTGGGCCGAGAAAAGGCCGTGATCGTAAAGGTCAGCAAGCCGCATCAGGATCTCCGCTTCGATGTTCCTGCCGTCGGCATCGAGACGCTCCAAACCATGGCCCGGGTCAAAGCTTCCGTGCTGGCGGTCGAAGCCGGAAAAACCTTGATTTTTGACAAAAAAGAAATGATAACCTATGCTAACAAAATAGGCATTTGCATCATCGCTCTTCAGGACGGTTGAGAGCACGTGGAACGGATGCCTTTCCCACTGGACCCCGGAGACCGTAACGCATTGAACAAGAAGAAATTAAGGGTGGGCGTCATCGGCGTCGGCCATCTCGGTGAATATCACGTTCAGAAATATCGGGCGCTGTCTCATGTGGACCTCGTGGGCGTCGTGGACACGAACCATGCAAGAGCCGATGAAATATCCTGCCGCTACGGAACGCCCACCTTCCCCACCCATCATGACCTGCTTCCGCTGGTGGACGCTGTAAGCCTTGCCGTTCCCACGGAAAAGCACTTTGATGTGGCCAAGGACGTCCTTTCCCGGAGCGTCCACCTTCTGGTGGAAAAACCGATAACATACCAGATCGAACCCGCGGACACACTGATTCGAATGGCCCATGAGAGAGGTCTTGTGCTTCAAGTGGGGCTTGTAGAACGGTTTAACCCGGCAGTGGTCAGGATGGAGTCCCTTCTCACGAAACCCGTGTTCCTTGAATCACATCGCATGAACACGTTCACCGTTCGGGGAACGGACGTGGATGTGGTGTTGGACCTCATGATCCACGACCTGGACATCATCCTTCACGTGGTCCCGTCGGAGGTCAAAGAACTCCACGCTGTGGGCATGTCCGTGCTGACCGACAAAACGGACATTGCCAACGCCAGGCTGATCTTCGAAGACGGCACGGTAGCCAATCTGACGGCGAGCCGGGTCTCCGACAAACCCTTGAGGAAGATCCGGGTTTTTCAGCCTGACGCCTACCTTTCCGTCAACTGTCTCAAGAGGGAGATTACCGTCACCAAACTGGATGGACTGTTCAGGGATGTGCACGATTTCCCGCAGGTCATTTCCAACAGAACGCATTTCGAGGGTACAGATCCCCTCGCGGACCAGATCGCCTCGTTCGTGAAGAGCATTCTTAACGGATCCCACCCGGTCGTCTCGGGCAATGACGGCAGAAGAGCCCTCCGCTACGCCCTGGCGATCATCGACCAGATCGAAAAAGGGTGCAAAGATTTTCAAACCCCATGCTGATGCCATGAAACCCCGTCTCGTTCTTATCGTTGCCGGCGAGGCTTCGGCGGACCTGCACGGGTCAAACCTCGTCAAGGCGATGAAGAGACTCGACCCTGGAATCGTGTTCCGAGGCATCGGCGGCATGAACATGGAATCCCAAGGGGTCGACATTCTCGTCCCTTGTTCGGAAATGGCCGTGGTGGGTCTTACCGAGGTGCTTCCCAGGCTTCGAAGGATCACCGGCGCTTACAGGAAACTCAAATCCATCCTCAAGAATGATCGCCCCGATCTTCTGATTCTCATCGACTACCCGGACTTCAATATCATGCTGTCCCGCGCGGCAAAACAGTGCGGGGTCCCTGTGCTCTACTACATCAGTCCTCAAGTCTGGGCCTGGCGAAGAGGACGGATACGGAAACTCCGGCGGCGCGTGGATCGACTCGCCGTGATCCTCCCATTCGAGGAGGCTTTTTACAGGCAAAAGGGTCTTGCGGTAGAATATGTGGGTCACCCTTTGCTGGATGCCGCCCCTCTCCGTTTCGACAAGGAACGTGCCCGGGAAGCCCTGGGCATGGAAAAAGCCTGCCCGGTCATCGGGCTTCTCCCGGGAAGCAGGGAAGCGGAAGTCGACAACCTCCTGCCGATCATGGCCGCGGCCGCCATCGAACTGAGCGGCGCATTTCCGGATTTGCAGTGCCTCTTGCCGAGAGCATCGACCATATCGGAAAAACTGCTGGCTCGCATTCTCGCCCGCATCCCTCTGAAGGTTACGATCATTCACGGGGACATGTACAGGGTTTTGAGCGCCTGCGACCTTGTCTTTGTCGCTTCGGGAACAGCCACACTGGAAGCTGCGATCATGCAGGTGCCCATGATCATCCTCTACCGGGTTTCCCCGTTGAGCTACTGGATCGGCAAGAAGATGATCAAGGTCCCCTCGATCGGGCTTCCCAACCTCGTGGCTCAGAAAAAGATCGTGCCCGAGCTGATCCAGGACGAGGTGACGCCTGAAAGGCTCACCCGAGAAGCCCTTTCGTTGCTGGGAAACGGCAGGAGAAAGGAACGCATGATCAACGAACTGACAAAGTTGCGGGAAACACTGGGATCTGCCTCAGCATCCCGAAGAACGGCACAGATAGCTGTTGAGATGATGAGAACCTGAGGGTAAAGGGTGACATGGCAAGGACCGTACTCATTGTAGATGATGAACAGAGCATTCGTCAGTCCCTTCAAGGCATCTTGAGCGACGAGGGGCTTGAGGTTTTCACCGCTTCAAGCGGCCTTTCGGCGCTGGAAAAAATCGATGAAACCCTCCCCGACATCGTCCTCCTCGATATCTGGATGCCCGAAATGGACGGCATTGAAACCCTCGTCAAGATCAAAACCTCATACCCCAACCTGCCCGTGGTCATGATGTCCGGTCACGGCACCATCGAAACTGCGGTGAGAGCAACGAAGCTTGGCGCTTATGACTTTATTGAAAAGCCCTTGTCCCTGGAAAAAGTTCTCGTCTCCATCAACAACGCGGTAGACTACTCGCGCCTCGAAGAAGAAATCAGCCTTCTCAGGGAAAAAGCTCAGGACAAATACCGGATCACAGGAGACAATGAGCGCATCAGGCAACTCAAGGAGCAGATCCGAATCGTTGCCCCCACGAACGCCTGGGTGCTCATCTCGGGAGAAAACGGGACGGGGAAAGAGCTTGTGGCTCACACGATTCACAGGCTCAGCAAGAGAAGCCAGAAACCTTTGGTCGAGGTTAATTGCGCAGCCATCCCGGAGGAACTCATCGAGAGCGAGCTTTTCGGCCATGAAAAAGGGGCGTTCACCGGCGCGACTGCGATGAAGAAAGGCAAATTCGACCTGGCCCATGAAGGAACCCTCTTTCTGGACGAGATAGGGGACATGAGCCTCAAGGCCCAGTCCAAGACCCTCAGGATCCTCCAGGAGCAGAAATTCGAAAGAGTGGGTGGGTCCAGAACCATTCAGGTGGATGTGAGGGTGATCGCAGCCACGAACAAGGACCTGGAGGCCGAAATCGAGAAGGGGAGGTTCAGGGATGATTTGTACTACCGCCTGAATGTCATCCCCATTCGCGTCCCTCCGCTCAGAGAGCGGGTTGAGGACATTCCAGCCCTTGTGAGCGAATTCCTCGGAGAAATCTCCATGAACATGAACGTGGAACCCAAACGCTTCTCCGGGGAAGCTCTTGAAAAGCTCAGGACATACCCCTGGCCGGGAAATATCCGGGAGCTCAAGAACCTCGTCGAAAGGCTGGCCATTATGACGCCTGGAATGGAAATCCTTGCCGCAGATATCCCCGCGCACTACAGCCGGGAGGAGGGCCTCGATTCCGCGTTTGCCTCGAGCCTGGCAGCAGCAACGATCAGGGAGGCGAAGGAAAGCTTCGAAAAAGCCTACCTTGCCAAAAAGCTCCAGGAGTACAAGTGGAACATCTCTCAAACCGCAGATGCCATCGGCATCGAAAGGAGCAACCTGCACAAGAAAATCAAGGCGTACGGTCTTGAACCCGATCGATCCCCATAGCGTCCAGCACCCTCGACCAGATCTCTCCCCGCCCTTCCCTGGTCTTCGCCGAAAAAAGAGTCGGGACCCCGTCGATTCTGCCGGCCAGTTGCCCGGCGATCTCACTGAACCTCGACCGACATTGCTGCTTGGAGAGCTTGTCTGCCTTTGTAAGCACCGCCACGGCCTTTTTCCCGAACCGGCCCAGGAAGTGAAGCAGATCCATATCCATGTCGCCGGGACCGCGCCGTATGTCGATGATAACCACTACCGCCTTCAGGTTGGCTCGGCTGCTTAGGTAGGTCTCGGTCATTTTCCCCCAGGAAGCCCTGACCTTCATCGGCGCCCTGGCGAAGCCGTATCCCGGCAGGTCGACCACGTAGAACCGGTTATCCACGGAAAAGAAGTTGATGGCCTGGGTGCGGCCGGGAGTGGAACTCGTTCTGGCAAGCTTCTTTCTGTTTAGAAGAACATTGATCAGAGAGGACTTGCCCACGTTGGAACGACCTGCAAAGGCCACTTCGGGTTTTTCCGGGGGAGGATATTGATTTTCGCGAAATGCGCTGACAAGAAAAGAAACGTCCATAAATATGGCTCAAGGCTCACGGCGCAAGGTCCACGGGGCAGTCCCGTTCTTTTGAAGTCATGATCATGGATATCCCTTCGGCTCTATCTAACTTTGACGGCTTCGCAAAAAGTCCAATTTGAATGTCATTTCGAGCAAAGCGAGAAATCTTGTTAGAACAAGCCATTGAAACGATTAGATTTCTCCTGGAGTTTATCCTGAGCATGCCGAAGGAGTCGAAATGACAGATGCAAGACTTTCCACTTTTTACGAACGCATCAAACTTGAATTTCAAAAAGCCAAACGGTTACGATACTTTCAATTTCAACAGCTTTGGAGGTAGGTTTCTATCCGGTTGAGCCCCTCCTTGATGTTGTCGAGGGAGTTGGCATAGGAGATGCGGAGGTAGCCTTCCGCGTTTTCGCCGAAGTCAATGCCGGGGCTCACGCCCACGCCCGCCTTCTCCAAAATGTCAAAAGCCAGGTCATAGGAGCTCTCCGAAAGGTGTTTTGCATTGACCAGGACATAGAATGCGCCCTTGGGCTCCACCTTGATGACAAAGCCGAGATCTCTGAGCCGCTGAATGAGATATTTCCTTCTCTCGTTGTAGACGGTCCTCATGTGCTCCACATCATCACCGGCCCGGGTCAACGCGGCCAGACCGGCCCACTGTGAAATGCTCCCCGCAGAGATGAAGAAATTCTGCTGGATCTTCTGGAGGGGCCGAACAAAGTCCCTCGGCGCGATCACGTAGCCGAGGCGCCACCCGGTCATGGCATAAGCCTTGGAAAAGCCGTTCAGGACAAAGGCCCTGTCCGTGAACTCCAGGATGGAGTGTTCCTTGTCTTCGTAAACCAGGCCGTGATAAATCTCATCGGAAACCACGTGAGGCCCCAGGTCCGCGATGGCCGCCATACGATCAGGAGACAGCAATGTCCCCGTGGGGTTGGAGGGGGAATTGATGAGAACGGCCCTGGTTCGCTTTCCAACAACCTTGCGGATATCCTCGGCACGGTACTGAAAGCCTTCCTCCTCCCGGACATTCACCGCGACGGGGTTCGCATGGAGGAAATGGGCAAAATTAGGGTAGCATGGGTAATGGGGGTCCGGGATGATGATTTCGTCACCCGGGTCGAGCAGGCCTGAAAAAATCATGAAAAGGGCAGGCGACGTCCCGGACGTGACGATCACCTGATCCGGGTGAACATTGACCCCGTACTTCTCGGAATAGTGCCGACAAATGGCTTCCCGCAGTTCGATCAGGCCGAGGCTGTGCGTGTAGTGGGTGTGGCCGTCCCGGATCGCCTTTTCGGCCCCCTCGCAGATACACGCGGGCGTTGGGAAATCCGGCTCGCCGATCTCCATGTGGATGATGTGGCGACCCTCTCGTTCAAGTTCCTGGGCCTTTTCCAACACATCCATGACGATGAAGGAAGGGATGTCCTTGGCACGTTTTGCAGGCGCACATTGTACCCGTTCAGTCATCCGCCAAACCTTGTGTCATGTCTAACCAACCGTTCTTGAAATTCGCGTTCAGCGTTGTTTCGGCGTCTGAACTTCTGAACGTATCCGAGTGTTCAGGGGCTCAGGTACCCCTTGTTTGCAGTATCGTATCGAAACGTCCGGATCCTTTTGGTCAAGCAAGCAGAAGGCAATACGCTACTTCTGCTTCCTGAGCTCCTCGATCATTTTGCGCGCCCCGTCCCCATAGGGGCCGTTCGGATCGTTGGCGATGACTGCGAGAAGCGCCTCAACCCCTTCTTCCTGCCGGTTGAGCTTGAGGTAGAGCGTGCCGAGCTGCCAGGGAGGAAAAGGATCCTCCGGAGCGGCAATTGCCGCCTTCTTGTAGGATTCAACAGCGCTGTTCCACTCCTCGAGCATCTCGTAGGCCAGCCCCATATTCACGTAGGCGGGCGCATATTCCGGGGCATACCCTATCGCTTTGTTGTAGGAATCGACGGCCTTTCTGTACTCCCCCTTGTTGTGGTAGGCGGCGCCTATGTTGTCATAGGCGATGTGGCGGGTGCGATAGAGCAAATTGCCGGCAGCCGCTTCAAAATACTGGATCGCCGCGTCCCACTGTTTCAAATTCGCATAGGCGGTCCCCAGGTTGTTCTGGGCTTCCGGGAAGTCCGGCTTGAGTTGAAGCGCTTTCCTGAAGTGCAAAATGGCGCTGTTGTTCTCTTTCAATCCCAGGTAGGAAAGACCGAGAGCGTTTTGAACCTCTGCATTTTCCGGGTTGAACTCCGCGGCTTTCAGCAGTTCCCTGAGGGCGGACTGGTGATCTCCCTCATTCAGAAAAGACATCCCCAGTTGCTCATGGGCCTGGGCCATCTTCTTCGTCGAAGTTCGAGCCGCCTGGTCCGTCGCACATCCGAACACCAGGGTCCCCGGCAAAAGCAAAAGCAAAAGCACCTTCATCCTCATGCTCATCAGATCACCTTGTTGAGAGAATACTCGATAATGCCTTCCGCACCTGCCTTGATAAGCCGGGGAATGAGTTCCCGGACCACCCGTGAATCGACCATGGATTCCACGGAAACCCATTTGGAGTTGTAAAGGCCGGCCACCGTTGGTGCGTTCAGGCTGGGCAGGAGACGGATCACGGCTTCCAGTTTCCCCTCCGGCACATTCATCTTCAGGCCCACTGTTTTCTCGGCCTTGAGGGCCCCCTTGAGGAGAAGGATGATCTGGCCCAGCTTTTCCTTCTTCCATGGGTCTTCAAAGGCTTCCCGGTTGGCAATCAGTTGGGTGCAGGATGTCATCAACTCATGGATGATCTTGAGACCGTGGGCTCTGATGGTGCTTCCCGTTTCCGTCACTTCAACAATGGCATCGGCCAGGCCCGACACGACCTTGGCTTCTGTTGCGCCCCAAGAGAACTCCACATCCACATCTATGCCCTTCTCCTCGAAATACCGCCTCGTAAAATGAATCAGTTCCGTGGCAATCTTTTTTCCCTTGAGGTCCTGAATCTTTTTTATTTTGGAATCTGCGGGGACGGCCAGGACCCATCTTGCCGGATTCTGGCTCGCCTTGGAGTAAACGAGATCGTCCACAACCACCACGTCGGAATTGTTTTCCAGGATCCAATCCCTGCCGGTAAGTCCTGCGTCCATGGTTCCCTTCTCTACATATCGGGACATCTCCTGGGCCCGGCAAAGGTTGATCTCTATGTCCTCGTCGTCAATGTCGGGGAAGTAGCTCCTGTCATTGACGTTGATTCTCCAGCCCGATTTCTCGAAGAGATTGATGGTCGCTTTTTCCAGGCTTCCCTTGGGAATGCCGAATTTCAGTTTCTTCATTTCCTGTAAACACGCTCCGGATCAAAAACTTTGTCGCCTACGGTAGTTGCCCGCCCATCGGCGCCCACTCGCCTGTAAAAGCAACTCTCGTAGCCCGTGTGACAGGCTGCTCCACCCACTTGCTCCACGCGGAAGAGAACCGTGTCGTTGTCGCAGTCCACATAGATTTCCCGAATTTTCTGCACGTGCCCGGACGTGCCTCCCTTGTGCCAGATTTCTCCGCGGGATCGACTCCAGTAGTGGGCCTCCCCGCTCTCCAGGGTTTTCTCCCAGGACGCCCGGTTAATGTAGGCCAACATCAGAACCTTGCCTGAACGGTGGTCCTGAACAATGGCGGGGAGCAATCCGGCCCCCTTTTTGAAGTCCAGTGCAATCACGGCATCAAGAGTTGGCATCAGGTTTGTAACGGATTACAATAACATATTGCTTATTTCATGCAAGGAAAATTAGAGCGCACATCGCAGGTTGCTCGTGGCCGGTCGCTCAACGCTGGCCCTCTACTGCCTTATGCAGGTTGCAATCCCCAAGGGGACTCCCAGGAGCATGCCGACCAATCCGCCAACAAGCCCCGGCTCGAAATAAGACAGTCGTCCTAACAACCTGCAACCTGCGAAACGCAACCTGCATGTTTTCCACTGAGTTGCCCGCAGGCCGCAGAAATATCCCGCCCTTTGCTCTTTCGAATGATGGCCGTCAAGTGGCGCCGGGTCAATATATCCTGGAAATGAAGGATCCGCTCCGGGGAAGGCGTTTCCATCTCCAGAACCGGATGGGGGTTGAGAGGAATCAGGTTGACCTTGGCCCGAAGGCCCTTGAGCAGGGAAACCAGTTTCAAGGCGTCTTCATCCCTGTCGTTCAAGTTCCGGATAAGAATGTACTCGATCGTGATCATGCGCCGGTTGGGAAGGGGGAAATCCCTCAGTGCTGAAATAAGCTCCTCGAGAGGGTACACCCGGTTGACGGGCATGAGGGAGTTTCGAGTTTCGTCGTCCGCCCCGTTCGGGGAGACCGCCAGGTTGATCTTCGTGTCCCGGCCCAGCTTCCGAATTTCAGGGACAAGGCCGCAGGTGGAAAGTGTCACCGTTCTGTGGGAGAAATTCATGCCGTCCTCTGCAACCAGGTTGCCCGCGGCTTTGACCACCCGCTCATAGTTTGCAAGAGGCTCCCCCATGCCCATGAACACGATGTTGGTGAGACGTTCCGGGTCTGTCAAAGCGCGCTTGACATGCACGACCTGGTCGATGATTTCTGCGACCGTGAGATCTCGCTTCAGGCCCTGCTTTCCGGTAACGCAGAAACGACAATTCATGGCGCATCCCACCTGGGAAGAGATGCAGAGCGTAAAGTGCCCCCGTTCCGGGATCAGAACGGTCTCGATCAAATGCCCGTCTTGAAGTCTGAACAGGTATTTCCTGGTGCCGTCCCCGGAGGTTTCGACCTCCGCTTCCTCCAGGTGATGGATCCTGGCCTTTTCCGCAAGCGATTCCCGCAGGTCCTTTGAAACATCGGTCATCTCTTCAAAGCTTTGGACCCACGCCTTGAACAACCACCGGCGCACTTGCCTGGCCTTGTATGGTGGGAGCCCCGCCTCCTCCACCCAGGCTTCGGTCTCTGCAAGGCTCATGCTTTTCAGATCGATTTTCATCCTCTTTCCGATTCACCGCAAAGGAGCAAACTGCGCCGGGCTCTTTCTTCGGTAAATGGCTGTTTGTCCTTGGTGGGTCTGTGGCCGATTCCCTACTCCCTGCATTCGCCCTTGGAGAGAGCCGAGGGGTTGCTGCAAAGGGTCCTGAGTTTCGCCAGTTCCCAGACGTAATCGTAAAGG
Source organism: Desulfatiglandales bacterium (assembly GCA_046481735.1). Taxonomy (GTDB): domain Bacteria; phylum Desulfobacterota; class DSM-4660; order Desulfatiglandales; family HGW-15; genus JAFGDM01. The sequence continues at coordinate 10,403 of JAWOJI010000416.1, forward strand.
TGCAACCCTTTGCTTGCCGCAATGATCTCGCCGTCTTCAATCCCGATGCAAGACGCCATGTATTCCTTCAGCAGCTGGATGGCGCCCAGGTTTGCAGGGAAGCCGTTCCACAAGTCCCAGGACCGGAAATAAACCACGAAGTGAAATTTGCCGTCTCTCACCCTCGTGTCGATTCCCCTGAGGCACGGCGGGTCGTGAAGGAAGATGGACTGGGGATCTCCCACCGTCATGTAAGCCTGGTTTGTCCCGTAGCCGTCTTCCCGGTACATTCGGATGACCTCCTCGATCTGTCTTTCCAGGTACTGACCGTACGTGTAGTCTTCCCCGGGTTTTTTCGCGGAGGTCATAAGGTAAGGAAGGTAGTCCTCCAGGTATCCTTCGGCAACCGGGTTGGGGATTCCCAGGGAGGGAGGAATATCCGGGATCAGAGGCCTGGCGCCCGGGTATTTGATGTGGACGGTCACGTAGTCGAACTCCAGTCTTTTCTGTCCCTGGAAACTCCCCCGGTCGATCGTGTATTCCCGGCCTGTCTCCAGGAGCCGGTACACGCTTTGAAACCAGGCATCGGGTAGGTCTCTCGCCTCGACAAACTCGGGCCTCATGCCAAATCCTCTCCTTGTCCCATAAGCATCCGTTCCCCATTTTTCTCTTCCCCACCCTCTCTGTCAACGGAAAACAAAAGCCTCTCTTTCTTGCGGCTTGCCCATGAACGGCCTTTTAGGACATAATAAAGTTGACAGTCCCCTAAAAAGTCCTCTGATGTGTGTCTGTCCTTTCGACCGCAGGGAGAAATCTATTTTTTGCATTTGTCAGCGCTTCAAGATTTCTCGCTTTGCTCGAAAAGACAGGAAGAGAAGGCTTTTTCTGGGGTTCATGGCTCTCTTTCTTGAGCGCCTGGTGGGAAGGCACAGCGAATGAAAATAGGATCATCCTTTCCAAGCATTTTCAATGATGTGATCGGACCGGTCATGCGGGGTCCGTCCAGCTCGCACTGCGCAGCTTCGCTTCGCATCGGAAGATTGGCGCGGGATCTCATGGACGGCAAGATCGATGAAGTCGTCATACAGTTCGATCCGCGGGGATCCATCGCCGAAACCCATGAGAGCCAGGGCTCGGACATGGGCGTCTTCGGAGGATTGCTGGGATGGGAAGCAACCGACAAGAGGCTGACTCAATCGCCGACAGCCTTGGAACAGGCGGGCATCAAGGCCCGAATCGAGCTCACGGAATTCCCGGCGCCTCACCCCAACACCTACAGACTGAGACTGAAAAGCCCCTCTGAACAGCACGAACTGACTGCTCTCTCCACCGGTGGAGGCATGATCGAAATCATCGAGATCGACGGATTCAAGCTTTCCATTCACGGCGATTGCCATGAGACATTGATCTTCCTGGATTACGCCGGCAAGGAGGCCGCCCGGCTTCTTGCCAAAAGCATGGAGGCGGATGAGGTCATCCTGCACGCTCACGGAGGAAGCGAGCTTGTCGAGATCAAGGGTATGCATTTGTCCGACGGTGAAAGAGCTGAGGAGCTTCGCTCCAGGTTCCCCGTTCGAAGCATCAAGACCCTGCGCCCTGTTTTGCCGGTTCTCTCTCCAAAGCACATTTCCCTTCCTTTCCTCACCTGCGCGGAGATGCTGCGGTTCAATCAGGGCAAGGATCTGCCCTTGTGGGAGCTGGCCGTTCTCTACGAAGGCGCCAGGGGTGCTCTGGCAAGCGATGAGGTCTGCAGGAAAATGAGAGAGATCGTAGCGGTTATGGAGGCATCCTTGCTCGAAGGCCGCAAAGGCACCTCTTACGAGGACAGGATCCTCGGTTGCCAGTCAGGGCGATATCAGGAGCAACTGGAAAACGGCCGTCTTTTG